>JANQOD010000032.1 GCA_028289745.1 Allomuricauda sp.
ATTTTCATTTTCTTTTAATATCCGGGCTTTTAAGCGACTTAGTGAAACAGGGTCTGCACCCAAGTATGAAGCGATATGTCGTTGGGCAATTCTGCTTTCAAGATTTGGGTGGTTACTTTTGAAAAAATAATACAGGTTCTTTAAATTTCCGGTGGCCAAGAGCACCTCTTTCTTTGATTTTAGCATCAATTCCTTTTCTGAGACCTTATTTCCCAATACGAGCAAATCCCTGAACTTATACCGTAGTTCGGTAAATTTCTTCTCCTCAAAAATGAGAACGCTACAATTCTCAAGAGCTTGAATGTTCAACAAGCTTCTTCCATGCGATTGTCGGGTAAATGAAGGGGCCACGAACTCTCCTTCTTTATAGAAAGACATCGTATATTCTTTGCAGTCAGAAGTAACATGGTACATACGCAATACACCCTCAAGTACAAAGACCTCGTAGCTGAAGTGCTTCCCCACATCAATGAGGTTTTCAGATTTTGAAATGGTAAGTTGAGCCGATATTCCCATTAATTGGTTCCACGTATCGTGCCGCAGGGGAGAAATAGCATCTAATTGTTCTTTGATAGGCTGATTCATGGCTTTTGTCAAATGTTATTTCTTAACCGCTGTTAATGGATCAAAAACTCAAAAGTAAGACCTTTGTGCAATGGTGAAAAATGAGGCATTTGATTTTGGGCATATTGCCTTTGCTCTTCTACTGCTATTTATAATGCAGGTCAATGGACAAAAGTACCCCATCAATTCGCGTACAGAAGCGGACAGTGTTCTTTATGTAGATTTCAGTTTTCCAGAGAACTGGAAAAACAATACGAGTAGGGAGATTCTTCTTCCGGTCAAGATTTATAGAACTCGAAATGAAACACCTTCTTCGCCCATTCTATGGTTGTCAGGGGGGCCTGGTCAAACCAATCTCGATTATGTACCCCCGAACAAGCTTCTTAAAAACCATGATGTGATTCTCATCGGCTATAGGGGAGTCGATGGGTCGACATCATTGGATTGCCCGGAAGTCATTACTGCTTTTAAGGGCAAAGGAGACCATCTTCTGGCCCAAAAATCAGTGGACAATATCAAAAATGCCGCTAAAAATTGTGCTGATAGGTTATTGAATGAGGGCATAGACCTTAACGGTTATACGATTGAACAAGTACTGTTTGATATTGATTCGGTAAGAAGCTTTTTTCAGATTGATCGGCTCAATTTACTTAGTGGAAGTTATGGTACCAGAGTAGCCCAGTCATATACAAAATACCATCCGAGCAAAGTGAATCGATCGGTGATGATCGGGGCCAATGCAAGGGGCAGGTTTGTTTGGGAACCTGAAATAATCGAAGAAAAAATTGATGATTATAACGATTTGTGCCAAAAAGACCCCTACTGTAGCAGTAAAACAAAAAACCTAAAGAAAACATTCGATAACGTATTGAAAGAGCTACCTGAAAGTTGGCTTTTTATTCCCATTGACCGGGGTAAGGTAGCGGTGGTGGCCTTTGGGTTGCTCTATAACAAAAAAACGGCCCTTCAAGTAATCGATTCTTTTTTGGCTGCTGAGCAAGGTGATTATAGTGGAATGGCATTGATGTCGATGGCCTATGATTATGTTTTGCCAAAAATGATGGTATGGGGCGATTTTTTCTCAAAGGGCATGATAGACTATGACCCGGCAAGAAATTACAGACATGAATTTACATCGTCACCTTTTGTTTTGGGTTCACCCATGTCGGCTTTGTTTATGGACGTGGGCGAAATATGGCCTGTAAAGCAGCCCCCATCCAATTTTTCAGAAATGGATACAACAAATGTCGAAACACTTTTTTTAAATGGCGCATTAGATTTTTCGACGCCTCATGAAATTGTACAGAATGAGTTGCTGCCTTTTTTTAAGAACGGTGAACTGGTGGTCTTTGAAGGAGCCGGACATGTTTCCGATCTTTTGTACAAGAAAGAGGTCATCACAGGAATGGAAAGGTATTTTCTTACGGGCAAAGTACAATTCAGGCAATTTTCTAAGCGCATCAGTTTTAAGGTCAAAAACGGGTTCCCAAAAATTGCCAAAATCTCAGTTGGTGTTCTCGCCACAGTAGTGCTCTTACTGGCTTTTCTTCTATATAAGTTCATTGTTGGGCGAATAATAAAAAATAGAAGAAAATAGCTTGCCATATCGTTCTGGGGGTAAAGATTATGCGCTCTACCACCGAAGCCTTTCATACCGTAGGAATAACGGTTGTTGTAGTGAACATTGGGGACTTTGAAACCGCTTCATCGAGGGATATCAGACAAGTAGGCGAAATCGAGTTATAGAATTGGCAATTTCATTGTTGATGTACCATGCTTAGTCACTTAATGCAATATATAGCTCGGTTTTGGTGAGCTCGTTTTTACCATTGAAAAAATAGACCTCAAGCGCATCATTGTTCTTCCAAATATGATTTGATTTTGATATTTCTTCCCAAGTGCGGGTCAAGAAGGTATCACTGTCTTTATGGGAGTCAAATTGTGCAAACGACCCTTTGGGTACGGTCGTAAGCTCCAAGCCATCATAAAGTTCGCCGATTTTAGAGACCCGGTATCCCAAAAGGGCTTTGGTGTATGTGTTCAGATCATCGTTGTGATCAATGTACACCAGATAAACTTCACTTCCTGAAATATGGGGTATGACCGATGCGATATCATTGTCCAAAAAATAGCCCCATAGTTCATCTATATAGGCTTTGTCATCTTTTTGATTGCCTGAAAGCTGGGTAGTGATCCCAACAAAATGCTGTTCGGACAGTGTTATGGTCTTAAAGGCGGGTGCCTCTGCAATTTCTTTCGAATTCAAGGCAATTTGGCCCCTTTTTTGGGTTGGCTGATAGTAATCTGCTTGCGAATAAAACCATTGCGGATCGATATAGTACAATACGCTGTACACTCCCAAAAAGGCCCACATGGCGACCACGACCCAATACAGCAGGGGGTTTTGCTTTTTTTGAACCGGTTCAAATAGGTGGGTATGACCCGAGCGTAAATCCATATACACCCAGAAGGCAAAAAATAGGGCCCATATCCACGGCCATCCTGTAATAAAGTAAACAAGAATGAGTGCCAAGCCAAGCAACGCTTTCCACTTAAAGGATTTTTTAGACCGATTCTTTTTGGGAATAGTACCGTTTTTTTCTAAGGGAACCACATGAAAAAATGCTCCAAAAGGGTCGGCCAGCGCGGTAAAATTTTCATCTTCAAAGACCAATGAGCCACCGTTTTGCAATACCCGTTGCTTGGTGGCCGCTACATTGTCAACGGCAAAGAAAACGCCCCAATATTCATATTTGCCCTTTAGCTCGTTACTCACTTCTTGAATGGCCCCGATTCGCTTTTTTTGAGAATCTAAGATGAAATGGCGGTGATTGTTATCAGGTGAAATGGTCCAATTGAAAATGCCTTCGTAAAAGGGCTGTACTTTTTTCAGGTCTGATATGAACAGTTCATTCCAGACCAAAGCATTTTCAGCATTTTCATATCGACTGGCCAGTTGATTTCCTTCATATACTGTAAAGCCCGCGCCCAAGGGATCACGAATAAGGGCGATACCCCCAATGGCATTTTCGGTATCGACCAGCTCGATAATGCCACCCAAAGCCTTGGCCTTTGAAACGGTCTCTTGCACGTTCTCGACCTGAATGTACCCCATCCAAAAAGAGGGCATGTTCATATCTTTGAACTTTTGTGGGGTTTCATAGAGCCCAGAGATTTCTTTGCCGTGATAGGTCGCCAAATGGTATTGGTCGTCTTCAGTGACATACTCCCAATCAAAAACGTTTGCATAGAATTGCTGGGCAGTTTTTAGCTCATATGTAGAGAGATCGGCGAATACGAAATGGTTTTTGGTCATAAAAAGAGCTTAAAATCGAATTTCATCAATCTAAGTTACAGTTTACCATACTTACCAAAATAAGAAACACCGTATTTTTTGGCCATTCAGGTATTGTTTTTGGTTAATTTTAGCATAGTTATGGTACGCGACATCATCAACATCAACGATTTTATCATTTTGGTAGAAGAGGCCAACTCAGACAAGGTCATCATCGACTCCTGTAGATTTGATGAACCTTTGATCGCCGTGGCCTTTTATGGTTCGGGCAATGTACACTTGAGCATGAACTATGGTGACCAAAAAGCCCAATACGACAATACCAAGGGTTTGGCCATTTCATTCTATGCCGATACCACTGTTGATTGTGTGCATACGGTTTCGCCAGACAAGCCATTGCAATGCATCTTGATCGCCACGGCACCAAAAAATTTGCAAAACCTTCCCAATGGTGAGGGTGAACTCTTTACCGACCTTTTGGAACATTTGGTCAATCCTTCAGATTCGTATGTTGAGGGACCTCGCTTTTTCATGACGCCCGAAATGGAACAGATTGTCAACAATATTTTTGGCAATCGATATGAGGGCAAGGCCAAGATGATGTTTTTCCGCAGTCAGATAACAGCTTTGTTATCGCATTTTTTCTGGCAATTGTCCACTTTAGAGACCCAAGCCATCAAAACCACCGAGCGTGAAAAGCTCTTTCGGGCAAAGGAAATACTATCACAAAATCTCGATACGCCCCCCTCACTGGCAGAACTTTCACGACAGATAGGGTTGAATACTTTTAGGCTCAAAAAAGACTTCAAAGAACTATTTGGCGTACCCGTCTTCAAATACCTGCAAAACGAACGTATGGTCAAGGCCCATGATCTCATTAGAAGCAATCAAGCGACCGTACAAGAGGCGGCGTGGCATGTGGGCTACGATAGCTTGAGCTCTTTTTCCAACGCTTTCACCAAAAAATTCGGGTTTCGCCCCAGTGAAATACGAAATTGAGGCATCATGAATTTGATGAAACAGAGCATATGGGCACGTCTTCTTTTTTTCCCTTTAGCGGTACGCTTCCTATGGGCTTAAAGATAAAAGCTTTGGTATTCAATTGATTTTTAAGCGATTCTGACAAAAGCAATTCCTCATTGAAAAAGTTGCATTGCCCTTGGATCCTGGCCGCCGTGTTAATGGTGTCACCATGATAGGCGATTTCTTTTTTGTACTTGCCCACCTCGGTTACGGTGACCACACCAGCATGTAGACCGGCCTTAAAAAAAGGCTCGCATTCATATTTGGTACGATAATACGGGCTATTCTTCTTGAGCAGTTCTTTGAAACCATAAAACGTTCTAAGGCAATTTTGATTTTGAAGCCCTTCTTGCAATGGCCAGGTCAACACCGCTTCATCACCCACATATTGATAGATCTCGGCACCACTTTCCATAGCAATGCCCAAATCGTTAAAACAGTCCTGTATAAGCTGACTGTATTGTATATGGCCCAACCGTTCAGCCAAATTGGTGGAAGATTGCAGATCCAAAAACATAAAAATTCGGGCTTCCTCCCTAGGGGTATAAAATTTCCCGCGGAGCAATTTCATTAAATTTCCTTCACCTAGCATCAGGTTGACCTGCCGCAAAACGGACAGAAAGAAGTCTACGAAAATCACATAAAAATAAATGGCGGCACTCCCGTCATCACGGGCAAAGTCCCATATGCCCATATCTGTTCCGATATACAATTGATAGACCCCATATGCCGCGACGATCAATACAATGATAAATATGGAGGCATAGATGAAGCGGATGAACAACAGTCGTTGAATGGGAAGGTATTTGTATATGCGCTCTTCAATGATGATCTGGGCAAAACCGGAAACCAACCCCATAATGGGCCCCAAGGTAAGGGCAATTTTAATGCTGAAACCAAAACTGAACTGAAGTTGGCCCTGTTCTACGGTGCCCACACCCCGCACAATGGCCAAAAAGACAAAAGACAATGTCCAGCCAACAATGAAAAAGCGAAGTATTCGCCACCAACGTTTGCTAAAGGGGTTTTTCAATACCATGAGTTTTTTGGCCATAGCCCCAAAGTTATCCTTTTCGAACAAATCATTCTCCTTTTCGAACAAATCTACCGGTTGGGGCAAGGCTAAGTTTGTCTTGTAATTAAAAATCGAATGACAATGAAAATAGTAAGAGCAATTTCGGCAGGGGTCTTGATCTGGTTTCTGGGCGTCCTTTCATTTTCAATCTCTTTCTACGTGCCCGTGATGGAGAATATGGAACAACAGGCCAATTTGATACTGTTCATAGCGATTGTTCCAATTGTTTGGTTGGGGTCATCACTATACTATGGTAAAGGGATCTATACCCATGGACTCAAAACCGGAATAACTTTTTTCTCAATAGCGGCCGTATTGGATGCCCTGATCACAGTACCCCTATTGGTCATACCCTACGGGGGCAGTCATTACGAATTCTTTACCGATATCGGTTTCTGGCTGATTGGGCTTGAGTTTGTGGGCACCACGGTCTTGTACCGGTATTTCAAAATCAAAAGAACACGAGAGTTTATTTAATCAATCAAAATCATAAATCATGGAAATTTCAACAAGCAATCTGACCCTTTTCACGGCTACATTATTGATTGGGCTTACGGCCGGACTGTGCTTCACTTGGGGCAACGCCGTAACCCCTGGTATTGGACAATTGGACGATCTAGGGTACCTACAGGCCTTTCAGAAAATGAACCGTAGCATTGAAAACCCTTTGTTCTTTGCGGTCTTCTTTGGGTCTTTTTTGGTGGGTATCGCCGCTATTGTAACCAATAAGGGGGTATCGCCAGAACATTTCAGATTGGTCACCGTCGCGATCGGAATCTATTTTCTGGGCGTGGTTTTGGTCACCGTCTTTGGCAACGTTCCCCTAAACCAAGTGTTGGATAAAACCGATTTCGCCAATAGTTCTTTGGAAGAATTACAGGCCTTACGGCAACGGTTTGAGCGGCCTTGGAACCGCTTTCACATCATCAGAATCATCACGGCAACGGTATCATTTGCCTTGCTCATCATCGCAGGAATAAATAAGTAAGTATAAACATCAAAAATTGAATAGCATGAAAAACAATGTTTT
>JANQOD010000051.1 GCA_028289745.1 Allomuricauda sp.
GGCTGCAGCTCAAAAAATTGCTGGAAGAGGAAAAAATCACTGAGTTCGACAAGCAGGTCTTTCACAACAATTTAGAAGAACTCTATAATCTTCAAGGTAGGTGTGAGCGTATCAAGAACACCCCTTTCCCTAGGCAATATGCCTATTTCAGCACAGTGTTCACATGGATTTTCATCTTGTTGTTGCCTTTTGGATTGCTGAACGTCTTTGAGAGCAACCTCGATAAACTCGAGGTCGGCAACAACTGGTGGTACATGGTACTCATGATTTTCTTTTCGGTGCTCATCTCTTGGATCTTCACCACTATGGAAAAAATAGGAAGCAACAGTGAAGACCCGTTCGAGGGCCGTATCAACGATGTGCCCATGACGGCCCTTTGCCGTACCATAGAGATCGATCTACGCGATATGCTCGATGAAGAGCACTTGCCAGAAAAGACACGGCCCATGCACAATATTCTATACTAATGCCTTTGGTACCTGACGATTACCAACCGCCATTTTTATTCAGAAATGGACATTTTTCAACCATTTACCATGGCTTGTTGAGAAAGGTCGATGGTGTGGTACAACAACGTGAACGGCTTGAATTACCAGATGGTGATTTTTTGGATCTTGATTGGAGTGAAAGCGCTGCCCCTACCCAAAAAGCGGTCATTTTGTTGCACGGTTTAGAAGGCAATGCCCAACGACCCTATATTACGGGCAGTGCCAAACAGCTCAATAGCTATGGTTTTGATACTTGCGCCGTAAATTTTCGGGGATGCAGTGGCGAACCCAACCGAAAATATAAATCGTACCACTCTGGGGCCACTGATGATCTGGTGGCCGTCGTCAATCACATTCTGAACACCAGAATGTACAAAGAACTCTACTTGAAGGGATACAGCTTGGGGGGTAACGTTGCCCTAAAATATTTGGGTGAGGGCAATATAATTCCTGAACAGGTGAAAGGGGCCATAGCGGTTTCGGTACCTTGTGATTTACATGATGCCTGTATCGAGTTGTTGAAACCCAAAAACATATTATATGCCCGAAGGTTCAAAAAACATCTGATCGCCAAATTGAAAGAAAAGCATCACTTATTTCCAGAGCGTGTTTCAAAAGCACAGATCTATTCGATAGTGACACTGAAAGATTTTGATGATGTCTATACGGGCCCCGCCCATGGCTTCATAGATGCCTTGGATTACTACCGGGAATGCAGCAGCAAACAATTTTTGTCAAATGTGAATGTGCCCAGTCTTATCATCAATGCAAAAAACGATTCGTTTCTAGGGAGCAATTGCTATCCCTTTGGCGAAGCAGAAGCCAATGAACATGTACACCTCGAAGTACCTGATTTTGGTGGCCATGTGGGTTTCTGGGGAAAACAAAACGTGACCTATGCCGAACAGCGGGCAGTTAAGTTTTTTGCCGCATTGGCCCAAAATGACAAATAACCTTTATATTAGTAATTCCAATATTTTGAATATGAAAAAAGCAATATTGTTTCTGGCCCTAGGAGCTTTTATAGCGGGCTGTGGGGGTAAAAAAGAAGAAAAAAAAGATGATGGGTTTGAGGTGAGCCGCACCAAAAAAGAAGAGAAAAAAGTAGAGACCAGTGAGGGGGTGCCCGTTGATTTGAACAATAAAGGTGTCGGGCCTATCAAAGACCTGAAATTTCCTGATGAGATCAATGAAGAAATGGCCGCCCGTGGCGAAGCAAAATTCAATACCATATGTATCGCTTGCCATATGGTCGATCAACGTATGATCGGTCCGGCAATGGCAGGGATCTATGAGCGGCGTAGTCCCGAATGGGTTATGAACATGATTCTGAACCCTGATGGTATGCTAAAAGAAGACCCTATTGCCAAGGCTTTGTTGAAAGAATACAACAACGCCATCATGTTGAACCAAAACTTGACCGAAGATGAAGCCCGCGATATAGCCGAGTATCTAAGAAAATTATAACGCTTTAAATCAATTATGAAAAATACCGCTTTCGAACAAATTGAGAGAGCGGTATTTTTGTTCAGATAAAACACTAAGCATAAGAAAATGAAAAAATATCTCTTTCCGTCGCTATTGTTGATCTTTTCACTTTCGATCCAGGGGCAGTCCCTTATTGGGGCTTGGGAGGCCACTACCTCCCATGAAAGCAAACTACTCAGAAATGTGGTCATTTTTGCCGATGGCTATCAAGCGGCCACTTTTTACGATGCCGAAACAGGGGCCTTTGTAAGCACAAACGGAGGCACTTGGAGCCTAGATGGCAATACGATGACCGAGACGATCGAATTCGACACCAAAAAACCTGAACGGGTTGGCACCACAACTTCTTTTGAAGTAATTTTTGATAATGATGAATTGCGCATCAAAGATGTTGATATGGTTTGGAAGCGCATCGATGATGGTACTCCTGGCGATTTGGCAGGGGCGTGGCTGATTTCGGGTCGCAAACGAAATGGCGAGATGCGCCAGATGGATACCAACAGACCGAGAAAGACCATGAAAATTCTGTCGGGCACCCGATTTCAATGGATTGCCTACAACACCGAAACAGCAGAGTTTATGGGTACCGGTGGGGGCACTTATACCACGGCAGAAGGCAAGTACACCGAGAACATCGAGTTTTTCTCGCGCGATAATTCCCGGGTCGGGGCAAGCCTACAGTTCGATTACGAACTGAAAGATGGTGGTTGGCACCATTCAGGGCTTAGCAGCAAAGGCCGACCTATCTATGAAATTTGGAGCTCACGAATGCCTTAATTTTACATGATGCGATTACTCTTCTTATTTCTTTTGGTTCCCATGTTGGTGACGGGCCAAGAAACAGACGATAAAAAAGAATCTCTTTTTGTGGTTCTCTATACCGTGGGGGAGAATTGGGATACCGAAAAATCTCCTAATGAACAACCCTATTTCAAAGACCATTCCGCTTTTTTAAAAAAGCTTCGTAATGATACTATCATCACCTTGGGTGCTCGATATGCTGATACCGGCATGATCGTGTTAAAGGCCCCCAATCTTGACGCCGCCAAAAAACTTGTTAATTCTGATATTGCCGTACAGCACCATCTTTTCAATGTTGAGGTACATGCCTTTGCTCCGTTCTACAAAGGTTGCATCGAATAATATATCGCCTATGAAACCTTGTCTCAGTGTTTTGTTCCTATTTTTGATCATCAATGTTCAAGCTCAAGAAATGGGTCTGCCTTATCACCAAATTCCTGACTATCCTTCCGAATATACTTCTGGAAACATCGTTTCTCGGTTGGTCGATGGTCTCGGTTTTCGCTATTATTGGGCGACTGATGGTTTGACGCCATCAGACCTTGACTATAAACCCTCTGAAGAGGCCCGAACCGTTATGGAGACCCTACAGCACATCCATAGCATGTCAGAAACCATTTTGAACGCCCCCAGTGCCACGCCCAATGTGCAACCCAAAGATTTTGGCCATTATTCATTTGATGAGCTTCGCAAAAAGACCTTAGAAAATTTACAGGCGGCGAGCAAACTTTATTCCGCTATGCAAGACGATGATTTTGAAAACTCGAAGGTCATCTTTCAACGCGGTGACAAAAAAAGTGATTTCCCCTTTTGGAACATGCTCAACGGCATGCTCTCAGACTGCATCTACCATACAGGGCAAATCGTGTTGATGCGCAGGGCAAATGGTAATCCGAAGAATCCGAATGTCAGTGTCTT
>JANQOD010000081.1 GCA_028289745.1 Allomuricauda sp.
AATGGCCCTTGGCTATCGTACGGCAACCATGCCGGTAGCGCCTTGCCCCTTCGCGAGGGTAAGGGCACCGCTTGGGAAGGCGGCCAACGCGAGCCGTTCATCATCAAATATCCCGATAGTTTGGCCGCTGGAAAAACAATCGATGCACCCATGATGGCCATCGACTTGCTGCCCACCATTGCTGAAGTGACAGGTGCCGAGCTGCCCAAGAAAGTCATTGATGGCAAGAGCGCTTGGAAACTGTTGAAAGGCGAAAGTGACCAGAGTCCGCAAGAGGCCTATTTCTTTTACTATCGCGTGAACGAACTTTTTGGCGTTCGCTATGGCAAGTGGAAGCTGTACTTTCCGCACCGTTACCGCACCATGAATGGGCAAGAACCCGGCAAAGATGGTCAACCGGGCCATTACCGCTATATCGAACTCGACGAAATTGAGCTCTATGATCTATCGACCGATGTCGGCGAGACCAAGAACGTGGCTGCCGAAAATGCAGAAGTGGTCGAAAAAATCAGGCTCTTGGCCAATGATATGCGCTCGAGATTGGGCGATTCCTTACTTGAATTGGAGGGAGCGGAAACCAGGGAACCTGGCAGATTGAATGAGGCCTTTTAGGTTTAAGGAGTTCACGGTTCACCAAGACCGTTGTGCCATGAAAGTGGGCACTGATGGAGTGCTTTTGGGCGCTTGGACGCCCCTTGAAAACAAGCCCGATACTATTTTGGATGTGGGCACGGGCACCGGACTCATTGCCCTGCAACTGGCCCAGCGCAGTTCGGCAGAAGCCATTGACGCAATTGAACTCGACGACCTTGCTTTTGAGCAGTGCGTCGAGAATTTCGAATCTTCCCCCTGGGCAGACCGATTGTTCTGTTACCACGCTGGTTTTAAAGAGTTTGTGCAAGAAATGGATGAGGGGTATGACCTGATAGTTTCCAATCCCCCATTTTATTCCGAAACGGTATCGAGTAGAAGCAAATCACGTGACAGTGCACGGCAAAATCGATCATTGCCGTTCAATGACCTGCTTCATGGGGTATCGAAACTGCTTTCGGCAAGGGGAAGTTTTACGACCATCGTTCCCCATAAAGAAGAAACCCGATTGAACGCACTGGCAGTCGAAAACAATCTTTTTGTGAATCGGATAACCAAGGTGAAAGGCAGCACAAATACTGAAGTAAAACGCAGCTTGCTACAGTTTTCACGTGTCGAGGGCAAAACAACGATCGATGAATTGGCCATAGAAACCGATAGCCATCGCTATACCGCCGAATACATTTCGCTCACCAAAGATTTTTATTTAAAAATGTAACATTTCGTTCGAAAAGTGTTGCATTTGATTCCTACCTTTGACCGAAGAATCTATTTGTGGATCGAAAAGATTCCCGTTTTCCCTTCGATCGTGATATGCGGAAACGACCAATAAACCTGTTTTATGAAGCCTGACCTGTTCGAAGCTCCCGATTACTATAACCTTGATGACTTACTGTCTGATGAACACAAACTGGTTCGCGATGCGGCCCGTCAATGGGTAAAACGCGATATTTCGCCCATCATCGAAGAATATACCCAGAAAGCGGAATTTCCAGAACAGATTATAGGGGGGCTGGCAGAGATAGGCGCTTTTGGCCCTTACATCCCTGTAGAATATGGTGGTGCAGGACTTGACCAGATAAGCTATGGTCTCATCATGCAAGAAATCGAACGGGGCGATAGCGGTGTTCGGTCGACCGCTTCGGTACAGTCGTCATTGGTGATGTACCCCATCTTTGCGTACGGCACGGAAGAACAACGAAAAAAATACCTGCCAAAATTGGCCACGGGCGAATGGATGGGTTGCTTCGGATTGACAGAACCCAATCACGGCTCCAATCCGGGGGGCATGGAGACCAAGTTCAAGAATATGGGCGACCATTATCTTTTGAACGGGGCCAAATTATGGATCTCGAACTCTCCCTTCGCAGATGTGGCCATCGTCTGGGCAAAAAATGAAGAAGGCCGTATTCATGGCCTGATAGTAGAACGTGGAATGGAAGGCTTTTCGACCCCTGAGACCCATAACAAATGGTCGCTTCGCGCTTCTGCGACCGGTGAGCTCATTTTTGACGATGTCAAAGTGCCCAAAGAAAACCTTCTGCCGGGCAAAAGTGGACTGGGTGCGCCCCTGGGCTGTTTAGATTCTGCCCGTTACGGTATCGCATGGGGCGCCATTGGTTCGGCCATGGACTGCTACGATACCGCCCTTCGCTATGCAAAAGAACGTACCCAATTTGGTAAACCTATCGCCGCTTTTCAGCTACAGCAAAAAAAGTTGGCCGAAATGATCACCGAAATCACCAAGGCGCAGCTATTGGCCCATCGATTGGGGCAATTGAAAAATGAGGGGCGGGCCACTACGGCACAAATCTCAATGGCCAAGCGCAACAATGTCGATATGGCACTCAAGATCGCCCGTGAGGCCCGACAAGTTTTAGGCGGTATGGGCATTACCGGTGAATACAGTATCATGCGCCATATGATGAATTTAGAGAGTGTGATCACCTATGAGGGCACCCATGATATTCACCTATTGATTACCGGTGCCGATATTACGGGAATTCAGGCATTTAAGTAGTTTCACCGGCCTTTTCAATTGTCACCTTAATGGATTTACTGATGGGTGTTCGACTTCCCTCGGCAAATTCATCGATGGGCACCAAAAGGTTGGTCTCTGGGAAATAGGCGGCGCAATTGCCCTCGGAAATATTATAGGGAACGGCCAGAAATTGTTCCGCTCTACGTTCGACCCCATCATAGTTGCTGACCAAATTCAATACTTGCAATGGTTCAATGCCCCGTTTTTGCATGTCAATGCGATTCAAAAAAATCACCCGCCGCTCATTATGAATGCCCCGATAGCGATCGTGCAATCCGTAAATGGTGGTATTGAACTGATCGTGTGAACGAATGGTCATCAGCAAGAGTTCATCTTCTTTTAATTGCACCGTTGACAACTTGTTTACGGTAAGCCGGGCCTTGCCATTGGGCAATTTGCCAAAATCACGATCCCGAACGTTGTTGGGCAGGTAGTACCCGTGACCTTTTGAACGTGTGCTCGTATCGCTGAACCCCTTGACCGTTTTGTCGATCAATTTTCTGATAGCTTCATAATCATGGGCAAGTGTCGCCCAGGGCATGGCATGTTTTCCACCGAAATAAGCATCCGCGAGCATCCCGATAATCTCGGGTTCGCTTTTTATATGTTCTGACACGGGCCTTAGCAGACCTTTGCTCTGCCGCACCTTGCCCGTACTGCTCTCCATGGTCATAAATTGCAATTGCCCTTTTTTTACATCTTTTTCTGAACGGCCAAAGGTGGGCAACATCAACCCCGTTTCTCCGGTAACCAAATGGCTTCGGTTCAGTTTGGTGCTTATCTGAACGGTGAGCTTGCAGTTCTGGATCGCCCGTGCCGTATAGGCCGTATCAGAGGCAGCCATGACAAAGTTTCCTCCCAAACAAATAAAAACCTTGCCCTCGCCCTCATGCATCGCTTTGATGGCCCCAACGGTGTCATGGCCCGTCATCTGTGGAGGGTCAAACCCCAGGTGTTCAGAAATTTTTTGGTTGAGCTCTTTGCTCACATAATGCATGATACCGACACTTCGGTCGCCCTGCACATTGCTGTGGCCCCGAACGGGACAGGTACCCGCAAAGGGTTTGCCCAGCGCTCCTTTGAGCAATAAGATATTGACGTATTCTTGAATGGTTTCGACCGCATTCTTGTGCTGGGTGATGCCCATGGCCCAACAGATGATAATATTCGGCTTTGAGGCCAACAGGGCCACGGTCTGTTCAATCAACTTTAGGGGAACACCGGTACGTTTCAAAAGTTCGGCTTCTTCAAATGTTGTCAAATCGGTGAGCAAGGCTTCATATCCCTCTACATATTTTTGAATGAAACCATGGTCAAATACCCCACCCTCTTCGGCATCTAGCGCAGCCAACTTTTTTAAGATCAATTTGGCCAGGGCAATGTCTTCATTGATTTTCACCTGTAAATGGATATCGGCAATGGCGGTGCCACTGCCCAATAGGCCACTCACTTTCTGGGGGTTCTTGAACCGCACCATGGCCGTCTCGGCCAAGGGGTTGATACTAACTACCTTGCCGCCGTTTTTCTTGCACTTTTCCAATGCCGAAAGCATGCGGGGATGGTTGGTGCCCGGATTTTGCCCAACGACCAAGACCACATCGGCCCCATGCAGATCGTCTACTTTTACAGAGCCTTTTCCGATGCCCAAGGTTTTCGATAAGGCCAGACCCGAAGATTCGTGGCACATATTGGAGCAATCGGGCATATTGTTGGTGCCAAAAGCACGGGCGAACATACCGTACAAAAAGGCCGCTTCGTTGCTGGATCTGCCCGAAGTGTAAAAAATGGCTTCATCGGCATGCTTTAGACCTTTCAATTCTTTGGCTATAAGTTGATAAGCATCTTCCCATGCAATGGGTTCATAGTGCACGCTGCCCGGGCGTAATATCAAGGGCGCTACCAAACGCCCAAATTTGTTGAGCTCGTAGTCGCTTAATTGCGATAGTTCCTCAACAGAGTGCTTTGCAAAGAAATCGGCCCCTATTTTTTCTGTGGTGGCCTCATCTGCCAAAGCCTTGGCTCCATTTTCGCAATATTCGGCAATCTTGGACGGATTTTCTGGAACGGGCCAGGCACAACTGGGGCAACGAAAACCATCTTCTTGGTTCATATCCAACAAGGCTTTCATCGAACGCACAATGCCCATTTCCTTGGCGCCATGTCGCAGTGCTTCTTTGACACCCAACAATCCGGCAGAGGTCTCCATGGGCTCTTTTAGCTGTAGGCCCGTGAATTTGATATCGCCCGTCAGGGAGATGTTTCGTTGGAGTTTTGCGTTGTTGGACATGTTTGGTTTCTGCTTTTTTCAGAAAGGTATTGGTTATTGTTAATAGTATGCTTTATGACAATTAACCTATAACCGGTCAATTTCTTGTTTTATAAAAATTTATGGATTTCCAATCCATTGCATGTTTTCTTCTTCATGTTTTGTCCATCAACTTCGGATTGGGATAATTGTCAGACTGGTCTTCCGTGGTATTGTCTAAACAAGTGAAGTCTTTTTCCAACAATAAATACAGCTCATTTTGATAATGCTCAAAACCGACCCTGTCATTTTCAAACCAATCTTGGCCCAAGGCCTTTGGGAGGAAAAGGGTAATGTTTCCATTTTTGAATTGGGCCTGCATTTGGGTTGTTTCAGCATTCATACGAACAGCATATTCAAAAGTGGCATCGGCAAAATGGGTCTGTGCTGTGACATACCCCCGTTCACAGAGCTGTTTGACTTCGGTTTGGGTCAAGCGAAAACGAACGGAATTGCCCTTGATTCTAATTTTCATCTGTAGAAAATTTTTAAGTTGTTGAATTTTAATGTCTTAAAAATTTTATTCATTTTGGTGGGTTAATTTCCCTATGAAAAAATCTATGCTCATTTCATATGTTTAAAAATTCTGTCTTTGGTTTAAAATACGATAAATAACCCCTTCTTTCTCATCTACCTTATAATGAATGGAGTAATTGAACTGTTCAAAATTTAAAATAC
>JANQOD010000100.1 GCA_028289745.1 Allomuricauda sp.
CACATTTTCAACACCCTCATTGGCCCCGGGAATGTTTCTGACCACTTCAGGTGAAAGGGTTTCAATGCCCTCAAGCTCTTTTCTGCCCGTGGGCGATATCTCGACCCCATCGATTTGTATGACACCGACTTTCATCACCGGATTGAATTCAAAAGTCTCATTAGTGTTCAATATCAGGTCTTTGAGCATGATGTTCTCGTATCTGACATGAGAAAAAGTAATGGTGTTCTCTACGTCGGCCACAACTTCTAGAAGGTAAAACCCGTTTGGGTTTGAGGTAGTGCCCGAAGTAGCCGATGAAATGTTCACATCAGAAAGGGGCACATTGTTTTCACCCAATATGATACCGGTGATCGTTGCGTTTTGTGAACGGGCGAACCATATGCCAACAAAAAGAAAAAATATGACTGCTGATTTTTTACGACACACGTGCTATTTTCTGAAGAAAGTACGTTCAAAGGTACTCGAATTGCCTACATTATCGGTAACGATGACTTTAAGTTCACATTGTGTCTCTTTGGTCATTTTGTCATCGAAATTATAGGTGAGTGTCTTGGTTTTAGGTTCATACTCCATCAAGATCCACTCATCGTTCAAGTAAGCGTTATAGGTATTGATGCCACTAAGATCATCAGTGATTTGAACGCTGAGGTAACGATAATTGTTCAACCACTGCCGGTTTTTAAAATTTCTGGCCTTAATGGTCGGGGCAATGGTGTCTTTGGCCAATGTATAGCGGCCCAAGTTACGAGTTCTGATGGCAAAAGTATTATTGCGTTTGTACGTTCTAGTATAATTTGGCTTGGATTTTTCATCTAACCGGGCGATGAACAATTGTTTCCTTTCTGTTTCTGAATACTCTGAAACATCAAAGGTAATGGTGAAGTTGCGATGGGCCGCTACGGTATTGTTGTGTATATTGACCGTATCTTTTCCCTCTTTTAAATCCATGTAAAAATTCCCATAAAAAGTATTTGCCGGAAAATATACTTTGGCACCCCCCAGATTAAAACTGTTGGGTTTTTGGGCGATGATATAATAGTTGGTCTGTTTTTGGTCTTTTTTGATTTTTGCAATTTCTTTTTTGCCCACTACAGGAATGATCACTTCAATTTGATTGCCCTCGATATCGGCTATGTTCAGCTCAACTTGATATGACAGTCCCTCTTTGACATCGATTTTGCCATCATTATGTACGTCTCTGTAAATGCTCAAAGAATTTGACGGTTCTTTAAAACATTTTTGTATGCGCTGTCGATACTTGCCAAAATGGGCATAGTCGATCAGCGTATTGATATACCGTGTTTCACCGAATGAAAACGTCTCAAAATCATACGAAGAGATGGTACGGCCATTGACTTTCTGCTCCATCGAAAAAATACCGTTCTTATTTGCGGCCAAATCTTGACGATCAAAAGCGTTAAAGCCAAAACCAATGGTACCAGAGGCGGTTACTTCGTCGGCCAAAAAGGTGCCGTCTGGTCGTTTGTTGAGATTCAACTGTATTTTTTTTTCACTCTGGTTGACCAATGCCCCTTCAGATAGGGGATAGGCAAAAAGCCCTATTAAAGTTGGATTGGTCGCATCGCGAACCTGATAGCCATATAAAAGCGGATTGGTAGGTTTTTCAGAGATGCTACTCCTGATCTCAAAGTGCAAATGGGGTCCAGAAGAGCTCCCCGTATTCCCAGAAAAGGCAATGACGTTACCCTTTTCGACTTTTAGCTCTCCATATTCAGGAAACAATTCTATTTCAAACGATTTTTTTCGGTATTGCTCTTTTTTTACATAGGCCTCGATTTCCGGCGAGAATTTTTGCAGATGGGCATAAACCGAGGTAAAACCGTTCGGATGCGCCACATACAAGGCCTTTCCATAGCCCCAGTGTGACACTTTAATTCGTGTGACGGTACCATTACCAATGGCATAGACCCGTAATCCTTGCCGTAGTTGGGTTTTAATGTCAATGCCTGCATGAAAATGATTTGAGCGTAGCTCACCGAAGGTGCCCGCGAGTATCAAGGGAATATCCATAGGGGATTGAAAAAAATCTTTGGGGTACTTGTATTGTGCCGAAAGGGGTAAGGCATTCAAGGCCAATACAAAAAGAAAAAACAATCGTGACATATGGGGCAATTTGTGTACGAAAGTAATCAATGCCCACGATTTTGAAAAAAGTATGGCGGGCCGATGCCGGTTTTCAATGGCATGAAGGCAATATGCAAGAAAAATATTGTCTGGTTGGCACAGGTTCGTTAACTTTGTTTGAAACGCATTGAAGTTTGCACATGAGCGAACTTGTAGAGATAGTCGATTCTTTAGAGAACAAGGTAAGCAGGTTGTTGCACAAATTGGAAGTGCTCAATAAGGCAAATACAAAGCTAAAGAATCAGATGGCCGAGCTAGAACAGCAACATAAAGTTGCCACATCGACCATCACTGAATGGGAAGAGCGGTATGAATCGCTTAAAATGGCAAGCTCAATGCTGGGTGGTAATACAAATAAAACCGAGGCAAAACTCAAAATAAACACACTGATTCGCGAATTGGACCAATGTATCGCCCATTTAGCGGAATAGTGTCGAAACATGAAAATGGAGGAAAAGCTCAAGATCAAGCTTTCGATTGCCGATAGGGTATATCCATTGACGATAGACCCAAGGCAAGAAGAGGGGCTTAGAAAGGCCGCTAAAAATATTGAAAGTCTAGTAAAGAAATTTGAGCAGAACTATGCGGTGCGGGATAAGCAAGATGTTTTGGCCATGTGCGCATTGCAGTTTGCCTCAAAAATAGAGCAGGGCGGCATAGACCGCTCTGAAAATACCAAAGCGGCCCTAGAGCGCCTAAAAGCGCTTGACGAATTGGTGACGTTGCGGTCAGATACTGTTTCTGAATAAGTTCTTTTAAAATACATATAGTTACTGCCCACATTGGTAAATATTTTTTGACAAACTCAACAGAATTATAATTAAAAAGGGTGAGTTTAGATTGTAAAAGCGGGCCCTACTCGTATAGGGATACTTGAGCAGTCTGTTAGCCCTAAACCTGTCATTAGGAGTTTGCACAGAACTTCTTCCAATGTGGGCTTTTTTTATAATCAAACGTAAACCAAAATGGACGATTATACCATCATTGCAATAGCGGCAGTGGTCGGATTGGCGATAGGGTTCGCCATAGCGAAAGCCCTTGAAAAGGGTAAGGTGACCAAGACCATGACCGATGCCAAAAGGGAAGCTGCCAACATTGTTAAGGAAGCCAAAAAAGAAGGTGAGAACATTAAGAAAGACAAAATATTCCAAGCACGCGAGAAATTCTTGGAACTCAAGGCCGAGCATGAAAAAGTAATCATTAACAAGAACAAGAAAATTGCTGATGCTGAAAAGCGCAGTCGTGATAAAGAATCGCAGATTAGTAGTGAATTGAGCAAGAAAAAGCGGTTGAACGACCAGCTTGAAAAGCAGATCAAAGAAGTAGGGCACAAAAGTGATATTCTCGAAAGAAAACAATCTGAACTTGAAAAACTGCATAAAAGTCAGGTGCAGCAGTTAGAAGTCATATCTGGACTTTCGGCCGAGGATGCCAAAGCCCAATTGCTTGAATCGCTTAAAGAGACTGCCAAGACCGACGCAATGGCCTATCTTCAAAATACGTTGGAAGAGGCCAAATTGGCCGCACAGCAAGAAGCCAAGAAAATAGTCATCAACACCATTCAGCGAATAGGTACCGAAGAAGCGGTAGAAAACTGTGTTTCTGTATTCAATCTTGAATCAGATGATGTTAAAGGTCGAATCATCGGTCGTGAGGGCCGAAATATCAGGGCCATAGAAGCTGCTACAGGAGTTGAGATAATTGTTGACGATACCCCCGAGGCCATTATTTTATCATGCTTTGATTCAGTACGAAGAGAAGTAGCCCGATTGTCATTGCACCGTTTGGTGACCGATGGGCGAATCCATCCAGCGCGAATCGAGGAAATTGTCAAAAAGACCGAAAAACAAATCAATGAGGAAATTGTTGAAATAGGTAAGCGTACCGTCATAGACTTGGGAATTCATGGCCTGCATCCAGAACTGATAAAGGCTGTTGGTCGAATGAAATATCGCTCATCGTACGGACAAAACCTTCTTCAACATTCACGCGAGGTGGCCAAACTTTGTGGTGTGATGGCGGCAGAACTTGGTATTAATGCCAAACTTGCCAAACGCGCAGGGCTATTACATGACATTGGTAAGGTGCCGGTAGCAGAGGTAGAGACTGAAACCCCGCACGCCATTCTGGGAATGCAGTGGGCACAGAAATATGGAGAGAAAAAAGAAGTCTGCAACGCCATCGGTGCCCACCACGATGAAGTTGAAATGACTACCCTGATCTCACCCATTGTTCAGGTTTGCGATGCCATAAGCGGTGCACGGCCCGGTGCACGACGACAAGTACTCGACTCATACATTCAGCGATTGAAAGACCTTGAAGATATCGCTTTGGGCTTCAATGGAGTTGAAAAGGCCTATGCCATTCAAGCCGGACGTGAACTTAGGGTCATTGTCGAAAGTGAAAAAGTAAGTGATGATAAAGCGGCAGAACTGTCGTTTGAGATTTCCCAGAAAATACAGACCGATATGACCTATCCGGGGCAGGTGAAGGTCACAGTGATCCGTGAGACCCGTTCGGTGAATGTGGCAAAGTAGCCGCTTGCGAACTGTTGTCGATCGCAATAGGAGCAACCTTTTAAAGTGCTCATTTTTCAAAGAACCTCAAGTACATCGACTTTTGTTACCTTTACCGTTAAATGAAAAAAGGCATTGCCCTAATAGTGTTTTTGGTCGCCATCAACCTAAGTGCCCAAATA
>JANQOD010000112.1 GCA_028289745.1 Allomuricauda sp.
GCCTGCGTTCTTCAACCGATGCGCCCATAAGGGTTTCAATTTCTTCTAGACAGGTGCCATAATCGGCCAGAATAAGCTGCATGAGTTCGCTTTTGGTGGCGAGATCGGGCACCAGATCGGCAAAGACCTTCATGATGTCGGTATCTGAATTCAAAAGGTTGGTCTCGATCTGTATCAGACCATATTTCAACAGCGGCCATTCTTCGGCAAGGGTCTTTAAATATTCGAAATCTTCAGGGTATTGTGCCTTGAAGGTGCCGAGCGCGGTGCCCGTACCGAACCATCCGGTGAGGTTGAACCGCGATTGGTTCCAACTGAATACCCAAGGGATCGACCTAAGGTCATTGAGGGACCGTTGACCGGTTCGGCGTGCAGGTCTTGAACCGATCTTACTTTGCTCAAGCACGTCTATGGGGGTGGCATGGCCGTAGAATTCGATGAATTGGGGGTGGTCTAACAACTGCCGGTAGTTGTTTCGGGCCAGTGCCACGAGACGGTCCATGATGTCGTACAGCTTTTTGTCCTTTTCTTTCTGCACCGTTCGCATGGTCTGTCTGGCCGTGCCCGAAAGAAACATCTCGAGGTTGTACGAGGCGTTCAGGCGATTGGCGAATTGATTGGCTATGGTCTCGCCCTGCACGGTCATTTTGATGTGGCCGCTCATCGCACCGGGCGGCATGCTTTCCAAAAAGCGGTGGATCTTACCGCCCCCTCTGCTGATGGTGCCCCCACGGCCGTGAAAAAAACGCAGGGCCACGCCATGTCGATTGCCCACTTCGGTGAGTTTTTCCTCGGCCTTGTAAATATTCCACCGGCTGGTCAGTATGCCCCCGTCTTTGTTGCTGTCACTATAGCCCAGCATCACTTCTTGTATGAAGGGGTCTTTGCGCTTTTGCTGTTCTTGAACCATTGGGTGGGCCAAGAAGGCCTCCAAAATATCAGGGCCGGCCACCAGGTCGTCAATGGTCTCTAAAAGTGGCACAACGGGAAGATGGGCCTCCTTGAGACCGACCTCGCGCAAAAACAGAAAAACGACCATCAGGTCACTTAAACTGCGGGTCATACTGACAATTACTGAGCCTATGCCGTCGGTTCCATACCGACCCACATATTTTTTGACCTCGCTAAAATACCCCAATACGTTATCGGCTTCTGGCCCACAGGGGGTGCCGGCCACCAAAAAAGGGCGATTGCTCCGTAACTCTTTGTTGATAAAAGAGCGTCTTTTTTCTTCATCCCAACCGGCATAGTCGGTATCGGAAAAACCCGCGGCCTCTAATAGTTGGGCCATGGCCTTTTCGTGGTACGCACTGTTCTGGCGAATATCGAGCTTGGCCAAATGAAAACCGAGGCAGGCCAATAACCGCTCTACCGGAAACAGGTATTGTTTGATCACTTGGCCTGCCTTTAGGTGGCCCAAGACATTTCTGAGTTTTTTCAGTTCGATCGCCAAATCATCGGGGCGGCGATAACAGCTCTGATCACCGAGGTCGAAACGTTCGTCAACCGTGTTGTTCAATCGCACCAACAAGAGGTTGATGAACTGTCGCAAAGGTTCTGAAGGATTTCGCCTCAAGGCCTGCCTGCCTGCCTCGCCAAGGGCTTTGGCCTGTGATGTGATCTCTGATAGAAACGCCGGGGGCACTTCATTGAGAAATTCAGAAAAACTCAGTTTTTGTGCCAAGGCCACCAATTGCGCTTTTAAAATGCTCAAGGCTGCCCTGCGATGCAGCTGTAGGGTAGAAGCGGTGAATTCTGGGGTCACGTACGGATGCCCGTCCCTGTCGCCCCCGACCCAGCTTCCGAATTGTAAGGTCGGAAATCGCTCTGGCCCATCGAGCAGTTTTGGCGAAAAACCGACATGTTTCCAGGCATCGAGCAAACGCTGGTCGGTCAGATGCAGCACTTTTGGGAACACGTTGACAAAGTAGTGCATGACATTGCTGCGTTCGTCGGTGAGCCTCGGCTTTTCGAGATAGATCTCACCCGTACGCCACCATCGCTCCAATACACTTTTGATCTCTTGTTTTATTTCGGCCCGCTCTGAGACAGACCAAAGGGGGTTTTCGTTTTTTACCAGCAATACGTAAAGTTCTCGGTGAATGTCCAATACGGTCAACCTTTTCGCTTCGGTAGGATGAGCGGTCAATACGGGCATTACCCTGATCTTGGGCAACAGATCAACTATTTCTTGCTCATCGACCCCGGATGCTTTCCATAATTTGAGGGTTTCTCCCCATGATCCACGGGTGGTTTCCAGTCCGAATTGGGTCTCGGTCTTTCTGCGGAATTGCGTAGCTGCGTTCTCTTCTACCAAGTTGAGCAACTCAAAGGAAATGCCCAGGGCCTGTGCCAGTTTTTCATCGGCCACTCCGGCCTGTTTTTTTTCGTGGGAATCGCTTTCTGCGTTGATCAAGGCCGCCAGTTCAACTTCTCCCAAAGATTCGAGCATCTCTTTGAACACATTGATCAGATAGGTGTAATCTTTTCTGATCTTTTGCAGCCCCTCAAGCTCAAGTGTTTTCTTTTTCATAGCTGGTGTCATGTTTTTAAAGACAGTTTATGCATTTGCGATTTTTTACTTTTCCAACCCTAAATTTCAGAGACTTAACCTTTAAAAAACAAAGAAAACATATGTATTTCTTTATTTCGGTCATAGGCCAATCGAAATCCATAGATATCACATATCTTTTGATTGATGGCCAACCCCAGGCCCAGGGAATCTTTTGTTGAAGAGCCTCTTTGAAAACGGTGGAACAACTTTTCGGTAGCTACCTCAGAAACTTCACCGGTATTGGTGATTTCAAACTTGTCTTCGTCGAGCAGCATGTTTATGGACCCCCCTTCTTTGTTGTGCTGCACGGCATTTTTGATCAGGTTCGTAAGCAGTATATCGGCCAGAATATGGTCGCATTCTATCGTTACCGGGTGCAGTTCGGTGGCTACATTGAGATTCTTGAAATTGATGATCTCTTGCATATTGTCTAAGATGTTCCCTATGATGGCTTGTACATCGACACGATCCAATCGCCTGAATTCTTGGTTCTCTATTCTTGAAATCAGTGTCAGGGCCTTGCCTATTTTTGATAGTTTATTGGTCTCTTGGTATACGGCCTCTACCCGCGCCAGTTCTTTTTTATCAAGGTTTTTGCTCTCTAACAACAAGACCACTTTATTTCTGATAATGGCCAAAGGCGTCTGTATTTCGTGCGATATGTTCTCGTTGAATTCCTTTAGGTTCTGAAAATCTTTCTTTACTTGATCCATCAAAGTGGTAATGACCTCATTGAGCTCTTCGAACTCACTTATGTTTGATGTGTTGAGGTGTATAGACTCTTTTTGGGTCACATTATATTGTTTGAGCTTTGATAGATTCTTGAAAAACGGATTCCACGCCCATTTGTATATTTCACGATTGATGAAGTATAGCCCTATCACCAAGAGCAGTATAATAAAACTGGTGGTGATGAAAAGCAACCAGATCAGCTCATGTATTTCGAGCAGCACATGCCTGAGCGTGATCTTTACGGGCTGGGCATCGATAGACGAAGTGAACGTATATGTTCTGTAGGGAAGCTGCTTGTCGGCATAGGCCTCATAGATCAAGGTGTCTTTGAATTTTTCGGGCCCTACGGCACCTTTATCGATAGGGGTACTCTGTAATAAATAATTGGAGGAGGGAAGCACGCCTTCTTTGTCGAGATGAAAATCAATTCGCTCTCGCTCATGCAAGAGAATTTCTTCTACTTCACTGTTCACGAGATATTGAATGAAGTAATAATCTACCGCGATCATGACCGGAAAGAGAAAAGCCAGAAATATGAGGTAATAGGTATTGGTCTTTCTGACTAGGTTCATTCGCGGTCGGTAAATTTATAGCCCGCGCTATAGATGGATTGAATATAGTCTTTGCCTTTGAATTCGGCAATTTTTCTGCGCAAATTGGCCAAATGGGTATAGATGAACTTGTAAGAATCGGACATTTCTATATCGTCGCCCCAAAGGTGTTCGGCAATG
>JANQOD010000125.1 GCA_028289745.1 Allomuricauda sp.
TTGTAAAGGGTGCCGATGCCATCGTTGTTCTTGGTCTGCTTGCGTATATCAAGTGCCTTGGTGAGGTATTTCTCAGATTCGTCATGATCGGTCTCAAGGCACATATTACCGAGATTGTTGTAAATTCTTGCCAGAGAGAACTGGTCATTGCGCTGGTTTGCCAAGGCTTCTGCCTGCAGAAAATAGGATTTTGCCCTTGTGGTGTCACCCAGTTTCAAGAATTCTCCGGCAAGATTGGGCAGGGTAACGGCCTTGAAGGGCAGCATGTTTTTTTGGGTAAAGATGGCCAATGCCTTTTCGCCATAGACAATGGCTTTTTGTGAATCTCCCAATTCACCGAAGGCGGTCGACACGTTGCTGTAGCATTTGGCCATATTAATGCTGTCACCGCTGTTTTCGAAATAGGCTGCACTAGTGATCAAAGTGGCCACCGAATTTCTGTATTCTCCCTTTCTTAACTGCACGGCACCCAAACTGATTCTGACCGAGGCGGCCTGGTCTTGAAGGTCCAAATCATTGAACAGGTCGATTGATTTCGTAAAGTGAAACGAGGCAGAGTCCAACTCATTCTGATAAAAACTGGCCCGGCCCAGTTGATTGTGGGCCTCGCTTTTTAGGGAATCATTGTCAAAAAGCAAGGCTTCCTTTGCAAACTTCTTACTCTTGGCAATATCGATACGCTCGAGCACCTTCGACAATTGTACCTGAAGTTTGGCCCTATCCTCTTTCGAATCGGTTTCTTGAAGTACCGCCAGTAGACTGTCGACCGTACGTGTCTGGCCGAAGGCCTGAATCGACATCAACAGGAACAAAAAGGGGATAATGATATGCAATCGCTTGGTGGGCATTACTTTAAATGTATCAATTTTTTGCTTTATAGCACTGTCTGAGCTTTTTAAGGGTCTCAAAAGGGATTTTGACCGCGTATGAACCGAGAAACAGTCCACCGGCCGTTAGCTTGGGGTTAAAACGGGCCTGTACCGTGACTTTTATCTTTTCTCCGACCTTTTCAACCTTCCATGTCGATTCAAAATCATCGATTCGAACCTGTTTTTTGCTTCTCTTGAATGTGTTGGGCGAAGAGCTAAAATGTACCATGGCCCGGTTTTCGCCACTCCACTCGGTACGTACCGAAAGACTTAGGTCACGGTCTTTATAGGGCCAAGGCGAACGACAGACTTGGTATAGATAGGCATCGCCACCTTTCTTTATTCCTCTTGAGACGGTGCAATTGTACACCCAAAGTGGGTGTTGCGAGTAATCTGCAAAAAAGTCGAGCATGTTCTGTATGCTGCTTTCATTCAACACGACATGGGCCCGATATTCAATGAACCCCTTTTTCGGATGCTTCTTGGTATACACTTCAATGGCGTCGGCCTTTTTGGCCAGTTCAAATTCAAGGCCTTCAAAAGAGCTTCCTTCGGTAACTGAGCTCTGTAGGGCGGATGCGGATTCAATCGATAGGCCCATATATAGCAAAAGAAAGATTGACCTGTACATGGGCTGTGTCTTATTTGTTGATTCGATTAAAAACGGGCTTCCATTCGTTCAGTACTGTAACTCTAGAGTGAGCGGGTCGTGTTTCGGGGTGTGGGTCTTTGTGGAAAACATACCGACAAAGCTTGTTCACGATATCCTCCTTTTCCGGAATCAAATAATTTTTCAAATAACCATCGAAAAAATCATCCGGCAGCAGCCACGACTGGGTGGCGTCAAGAAAAGGACCCATCCAATGGGCAAGGTGTTTGGGCAAGACCTCCACGTCCAGACCGGCCTCGATTTCATAATGGGTTCCACCCTTCAAAGGCCGTAGATAAAGTGCACTGCGGTAGGTGCTCACTCCCTTTAGGCCAACGGCCAATGATTCATATCGATTATGGGTTTTTATTGAAAGAACGGCCAATATGACCGGAGCACCGATATGGGGACCGATCCATCGACAAAGTAGCCGCCCTGCCTGGGATATCGATTTAGACCTTTTTTGTAGTTCTTGGTTGAGCAAGTGGGGAAATACCTTTGCCTGTAAAAAAAGCAGTCCAAGACTTTTATGGCCTTTCTTGCTTCGGGCATGGTTCAATAATTCCAACAGGTCTTTTTTCAGATGAGGAGCGGCCGATGGGAATACCGATGGTTGCCATGATGGTATTTCCACTTCATTTTCAATGATTTTCTCAAACTTTAGCACCTTAAGATGAATGCTTTTGTGAAACAGGGGAAGCCCTGTGAACCGATTTTCCATACAGTGGATGAGGGCATCAAAACTCTTTGTCGCCTCGGTTTCTAGTTTTAGATGCCTTAATTCTTCAAAATTGACGGTGTGTTTCACGTTTTTTGGCTGTGGTTGAAAAATACGGTGGTTGCACAAAGATCTTCTCACCTTATTGGGTGCAGTTCGAGCAGGCCGAACATGACGAAGCCACCTCCGATTCAAGTTTTTGCGAATAAGTCTGTATTTCTGCATAGAATATGCGGGTATCGCTTGCCCTGTACATTCTTGATTTCAGGTCTCTCAGATAGGTATCGCTTAGGCAACTTGATGCTTTGATATGGTTTAGGGCATAGTCGATGGTCTTATCCATCCAGTCCCAAGGGTACCCTTCATATGCCCCCAGTTCCAAACTGTTGACCAGTTTGCCCAGCCCCAAAAGGGTATGACAATTTATACCACCTGCCGTGGAACTTGAACCTTCTCCGAACACATAGTATACACGATGTCCGACTATGGTAAAGGCAATCGCCGTGTACTTTGCTGATTTTTTGGGCTGGTATTTGAAGGTATAGGTATTCGAAAGTTGTGCTGGCTGCCAATCAAAAACCCCTGAACTGCTCCCTGATTTGCCGACCAGACCAATATTGCCATTATAGGTGTACTCTTGATAGCCGGGTATTTTTAGTACATTGTTCGAAGCCATGACATCTGCGATGCCCCATTTATAGCCACAGGGGGTACGGCAACTTACACATTGCAAGGTGACATCGAAGGTCTCACCCGGTTGAAGAAGGGCGAGGTCTTTTGAAAATGTCCAACGAATCTCATACGATCCCACGCAGCCCGTGCGGTATGTTCGATTGAAAATAGCGGTTCCGCCATTTTTGTTGGCGCTCAGTTCAACATAAGGGTCATTTTTTCGCTCGTGCACCACTTCAATGTATCCGATGGATTGTCCCATCAAAAAAAGTGGGCATAACAGAAGAAATATGGTTTTTTTCATGGCTGCTGGCTTTTATTGTTATGGTCAAACCTACCAGCCTTTCATTTTCAAACAAATACCTAACATTAGGTATTTTTTTTTGGGATGTATTCCAATAGCTTGCGGTTAACCACTAATAATCAAGTAATTATGAAAGTCCTGAAACCACTTTTTTGCCTTATCCTGGTATTGCCCCTATGGGGCTGTGAAGAGCTGGAAGAGCTGTTGGAAGAAGAATTTGATGTCAACGTGTCGTTCAATCGTCAAATACACATTGATATACAACCCACGGGTGATCCAACAGAAGCGGTCAACTTTTCTGAAAGTGCGGTGATAAACCTGACCAATGCACCTGAACTTGACGAGTTTCGTGAAACCAATAATAGAACAGAGGTAACCGCCATTAACATCAATAGAATACGGTACTTCTATAAAGATGTGGCCGGCAATGAAAATACAGTAGTGGCTGCAGAATTTCAAATTCCCCTGATAGTGGCGGCGCCGGATGTTTTTGGCACACCGCAAGTAAACTTGTTCGAGGCGGCAACAACCCCCAATCCTAATATTATCGATGGAGACTTCACCAATATCAATAGTCTATTGAATAATCTGACAGGGTTTAGCACCCTTGAACTTGAATATGTGGGAAGTGTATCTGACAACCCAATCGAATTTACTGTTGATGTTACCATAGATGCTACCCTGACCCTAGAAATTCAAGTATAAATAATCGATCATGAAAAAAACAAAACCACTCTTTTTCTGCTTTTTTCTTTTGTTGCCCCTATTGGGCTGTGAAGAATTGGAAGAGTTGATAGAGGAAGAATTTGATGTGTCCCTGACATTTGAAGGTGATTTGAACATAACCAGTAGATCGTCCGTAAGCGACATTTCCGATCCGATATCCATAAGAACGGAAACCGCAAGTTATAACATCGCTGCCGACCCCGAGGTTGCTGAGGTGATAGGTGACAACAGTGAGGTCAAGAAAATCAAGATAAACAGAATAAGATACTCCTATATCGATTTTGAAGGAAACGAAGAAGCCGTTGTTGTTGAAGGTGGATTCTCATTTAGACTCATAAACAATATTGAAAGGACCATTCCGATCACCGATACCGGTGTCAACGTTGCCGAAGCCGATTTCAGAAATGATGTTTTTACCATTGAAGAGGGTTTTGGTTCGATCGAAGAAGGATTCAATGAAAATTTCCAAACAGTTTTGATAAGCTATTTTGGTACCCTTTCCCATAATCCGGTCGATTTTAAAGTGGGCATCACGGTTGATGTAACCGTGACCATAAAACCTGATGTAGACAATTTCTAAGTAGGCAGATCATGAAAACGACGAGTATAAACAGAAGATTTCTACTGGCAGTTTTGCTGGTGTTTCTGTCCTTTTCCTGTGAAGAGGAAGAAGATTTGGACAACCCTACCGAAGCACAGTTTTTTGCCTCATTTTTGAATAATGGGGCCAACAATTGTAATGAGGCCAGACTTACCTTTAACTTTTTGATCACTTACCCTGATGGAGACCAAGAATCATTTGATCTTGCGCCAACCGAGCAAGCAGATCGCTCATTGGGCTTGGTCCGTGATGGCGAATCAATTAATGTAAAGATATTTTTCCCGTCTTCTGAAGAAGCCATTGCAGAGGCAAATATTCCGTTCATTTTCAATGAAGTTTCAGATGATGAATTGGCAGCCCCCGGCAATGAACTTATGGTGTTTTATTGCCATAGCTTGACCAACGGTATTCGGTGGGATATTTTCTATTAAAACAAAACCTTGAAGATCATGAATAAACTGACAATGCTTACAGTACTCCTCTTTTTTGCCGTAACGGTTACGGCCCAATCCGATAATTTACGACTTGCCTCAATTGATAAAGGCCTAGCTTATTATAGTTACTATGAGACCAAAAAACGGGAACCGATATCCGTTCAGGCCGATAGTAAGGGAGGTAGGGTAGAAACATATTTAAAATTAAATGACGGCTGTACCGAATCTTATGCGTTTTCATGGTCGTTTGATTCAGATATTTCCACGTTAAGAGTGGGGCAGACCGTAAACGCCACAATATCGGCCAATCGAACTTCGGGGAACTGTTATAACAATAGTGCCAAGGTCACCATTGGCGGTACTAGTACTGGCTCCGCATTGTTGAGGGATAAGAAGTCAGGTTTTGCGGGTATTGAAATTGGCGGCACTAATTATGCATATGCCCTGGGAGGCTCCAATTTGCCGAGGTCAAGTCGTTTCTCCATCAAAATCGGTTTGTCAAGTATTCCTGATGAAGCCTTTTTCACT
>JANQOD010000197.1 GCA_028289745.1 Allomuricauda sp.
GCTGTCGGTGACAATGCCCATGAGTTGTTTGCGCAGTTTTTTGTCGGGTTGAAAGATATCGATGATATTGCCCTTGCTCTTGCTCATTTTTTCGCCATCTGTACCGGGCACGTACATGGTGTTTTCTTGCAATTTGGTCTCGGGTAGCACAAAGGTTTCCCCGAATTGGTGGTGAAAGCGCTGGGCCACGTCACGGGTCATCTCTAAATGTTGTGATTGGTCTTTTCCGACCGGTACGATATCGGCATCATACAACAGAATATCGGCGGCCATCAACATGGGGTACGAAAACAGCCCTGCGTTGACATCCTCCAATCGATCCGCCTTGTCTTTGAACGAATGGGCAAGGGTCAATCGTTGATAGGGAAAAAGACAGCTCAGGTACCACGCCAGTTCGGTCACCTGTGGCACATCGCTCTGACGGTAGAAAGCGGTCTCGGTCACGTCGAGACCGAAAGCCAGCCATGTGGCAGCGGTGGCATAGGTGTTTTGGCGCAGTTGTTCCCCATTTTTGATTTGGGTGAGTGAATGCATATCGGCAATAAAAAGAAAAGACTCGTTTTCGGGGTTTTTCGCCATTTTGATCGCGGGCATGATGGCCCCTAAAATGTTTCCTAAATGCGGTACGCCCGTACTCTGTATACCCGTCAATATTCTTGCCATGCCTTGGTATTTGTAAAGCGACAAAGGTAAAAGAAATCACTAAAAACTGGCGCAAATCAGTATTTTTGGCTCCATGCTTCGAGTGGTCAAGAATGTTGGGCATCTATTTTATAGAATATGGTTCTATGTCTTGGTGGCCGTGCCCATTTTTGTTTTTATTCCCTTTTTGGTGCTGACCACACTGTCTGAAAAGACGTACACCCATTTTTTTTGGTTAGCCCGTAACCTGTGGGCAAAGCCCATTTTATATGGCATGGGCTGTTTTCCGAAGATTTTTTGGCAGCAACGCATGCAGAAGGGCAAAAGCTATATGCTGGTCGCCAATCACACCAGTATGCTCGATATCATGCTCATGCTTTATGTGAGCCGCAACCCCTTTGTTTTTGTGGGCAAAAAAGAGCTGGTCAAGATTCCCGTATTCGGTTTTTTCTACAAGCGTGTCTGTATTATGGTAGATCGTGAAGATGTGAGAAGCAGAACGGGCGTCTATCGTCGTGCCCAAAGGCGTTTGAACCAGGGGCTGAGCATTTGTATCTTTCCAGAGGGAGGGGTGCCCGACGAGAATATGGTGTTGGACGAATTCAAGGACGGGGCCTTTAAAATGGCCATTGCTCATAAGATTCCCGTGGTGCCCATGACCTTTTATGATGCGAAAAAGCGCTTTCCCTTTAAATTTTTCAGTGGTGGCCCGGGCCGGTTAAGGGTAAAAGTGCATACCTTTTTTGAAACGGGCATCTTGGCCGAAGACGATAAGCGCACTTTGCGTGAAGAGGTGCGTTACGTGATTCTGAACGACCTTATAAAAAATCGACCAGAAAAATAATACCAAACGGCATAAAAACGTCCCGACGATAGTGCCGGGACGCTATTTTGACCACCTGAAGGGGTAGTCTACCTAACCAACTTCTTTTAAAACCTGAAATTTACCCCACTATAAACACCTATCGTATAGGGCCTAAAATTGCCCGAAGTGTCTGAAAAAGTGTTTAACTGGTACTTGAAAACAGGTTCTAGACTGAGTCGTATTTTGGGCGAAAACTTGTAATCGAGTCCGATACCGGCATTCGCACTGAAGTTCACGTTGTTCACATTGTTTGCCTCACCCATTTCGGTGATAAGCCCTTGAGACTCCAATGACACGGCATTATCAACAAGAAAGAGCGAACTGAAGCCACCGATGAGGTTCACACCGAACTTTCTGTTAACGAGTGAATAGCTCAATTCTACGGGCACCTCTACATAACCCATTTGTTGCACCATACGACCATCCAATTCTGCGCTGGGCGCCAGAACATCAAATGTTTCACTATTGTTGGGGGCCTCTTCTTTTGCATTGCTTTGTACGACAATGCTTCTAGATGCCTGTGAATAATTGATATTTGCAATTTCACCATTTGTCGATTCGGTCGGTGAAGATGAAAAGCTTATGTCATCGGTGTCGTAGCCATAATCTACCCGGTGTACGCCAGATCTCACCGCTAAACGGTCACTTATCTGGTAAGTTACCGCAAGACCGTAACTCAGGTTCAGGTTTCCTGATTTGTTGTTCGGGGCAAAATTCGAATGGATCGGGGAACCTTCGCCTATGGCATCGAAATACACTGGGGCGACAGCAGGCCCTACTGACCATTTGCCCTGCTCGTTTTCCGCCACAAGCTTTTCCTCATTATTTTGCTCTTCGATGGCTTCGAATATTGATTTTCCTTCATTTTGATCTTGTTGTTCATCGACATGGGCAACCGCGTTTTCTTCTCCGGTATTTTTGTCAAAGGGTTGCTTTTGGTCTTTGTCAATATCCTTTTCGGCCCCACTTTCTTTTACCTCTTGGTTGTGTAGGGCGATGGCATCTTTTTGAGCATTGCCCACTGTTTCCTCGATATATTGCCGTTCTTTGACCACAGAGGGGTCATCTTGTTGATTTGAAGTGATTTGAACCTGATCGACACTTCGGTTCTTCTCAGCCCCCTTGGCAACCAATCCACGGGGTTCGTCATTCTGTTCCCTGTTTGATGGATCTTCAATCTTTGAACTTTCAAACGTTTCGGTCAGCTGCGCTGGTTCACTGTTGCTTTTCGAGATACCGGTACTGTCTTCTTTCACCAAAGCATCCTCATCTTTTTTATCGATATTTTCGGTATCGGTGACCTGTTGTTGGGTCTGGGGAATTTGTTCGGAAGCATCATCAAATGGATTGATGATGTAAAACAAAATGGCCAATAGTGCGGCAATGCCCCCCAATCGCCACCAAATAGGAACAACGGTTCGTCGTCGCCTCTTTTTGTCAAGCGAAACTTCAATCGATTTCCAGACCCGTTCATCGGGCTCAGGACGGAAATCCTTGAATTTTTCCTTAAATAATTTTTCTAATTCTTCATGTTCCATCTCTTCAATGGTTTAGGCAATATTTATGTTTTTTTTTTCGAGCTTTTCCCTCAAGATCATTTTGGCCCTGGCCAGATTTGATTTTGAAGTTCCGGTCGATGTTCCCAACATTTCACTGATTTCCTTGTGCGAGAAGCCATCAAGCACATACAAATTAAAGGTCAGTCGGTATTTGTTAGGAAGCTCTTGTATATAGCCCAACAAGGTTGAAAGGCTAACGGTTTCGATTTTATTTGATTCTTCCGGCTCAGCCTCGACAAAGCCTTCATCGACGACACTGAGGTACTGTTCTTTTCTGTATTTCTGCAAAACGGTGTTGACAGTGATGCGTTTCATCCAACCTTCAAATGAGCCTTTGTGGTTGAATTGCCCGATCTTGGCAAAAATGGTCATAAAACTGTCGTGCAGATTGTCTTCCGCTTCCGTCTTGTTACGCGAGTACTTGAGGCACATGCCAAAAAGAACACCAGCATATCTGCGGTATAATTCTTCTTGTGCCTGCCTTCTACCTTTTTTACAGTTATTTATGAGTTCTTCAAGACTCAAATCGTTGGTCAGGATTTATTTCTCTTAATTATTTGGCGGCACCTCTTCAATAGGAACCGTAAACTCTAAATATTCAGGTTCGCCATCTGTGTCATCACCTGCATAGAACCTGAAATGATATTCTTGATTGTAAAGCACTACAAATGTAAAAGTGGCCACTACCTCTTCAATGGCCTGTGTGCATGCCGTGTCATTGTCGATGACGGTACCGATGGCCACAACGTCCCTATCGGTCTGGGCCGTGTTCAAAACATTGAAACCCTCAAAAAAGGTACATCCATCAGGCCTTATAAAGGTCACCCCTATTTCATAGGTCTCATTAAGTACAAATGAATCCGGTATGTCCACATCTACTATGCTGAGCGAGACAAAATGAAAATTGGCCTCATTGTCGTCAAGGCTACAACCCTGAAACAAGGGGGAGGCCATAGCTAAAAGTGCGATTCCTACAAATATCCTTTTCATCGATCTTCATTTTGTTATAGATGAATGCCAACAACAAGGGTTGCGTAAGAAAGAAGGCCCTTGACAGAAATTTAAGTCCCTATATCGAAGCGATGGCCTCTTTTATTTTTGCTTCCAGTTCTTCCGATAATTCTGGATTGTCTAAAAGTAGGGCTTTAACGGCATCACGGCCTTGGCCTAATTTGGTATCGCCATAGCTGAACCACGAGCCACTTTTTTTGACGATCTCATAGGCCACGCCAAGGTCCAATATTTCGCCGACCTTTGAGATGCCCTCGCCATACATGATGTCGAATTCAGCGGTTTTAAAGGGAGGGGCCACTTTGTTCTTGACGACCTTCACACGGGTTTTATTGCCCTGAACATTGCCATCGGTGTCTTTTATTTGGGTCGAACGACGAATATCCAATCGCACCGAAGCATAGAATTTCAGCGCGTTGCCCCCAGTGGTTGTCTCAGGATTGCCGAACATTACCCCGATTTTCTCACGAAGCTGGTTGATGAAGATCACGGTACAGTTCGTCTTGCTGATGGTCGAGGTCAGTTTTCTGAGGGCTTGTGACATGAGCCTGGCATGCAGGCCCATTTTCGAATCACCCATCTCGCCCTCTATTTCACTTTTCGGGGTGAGGGCCGCCACTGAATCGACAATGACTATATCAATGGCCCCAGAGCGTATCAAGTTGTCGGTAATTTCCAAGGCCTGTTCGCCGTGGTCGGGCTGTGATATGATCAGGTTGTCGATATCAACCCCCAATTTTTTGGCATAGAAACGATCAAAAGCATGTTCGGCATCGATAAAGGCGGCAATGCCCCCATTTTTTTGGGCTTCGGCAATGGCATGAAGGGTCAAGGTGGTCTTGCCCGATGATTCAGGGCCATAGACTTCGATCACACGCCCACGGGGGTAGCCTCCAACACCCAAGGCAATATCAAGACCCAACGAGCCTGATGAAATTACCGCTACATCTTCAACCACATGGTCGCCCATTTTCATGACGGCGCCTTTTCCGTAGGTTTTGTCCAACTTGTCCAATGTCAGTTTGAGGGCCTTTAATTTTGCTTCTTTTTCGCTGCTCATGTTCATGATTTAAGAGGCTAAAAATACCATTTCTTTTTGCATATCACAATCGGCGCGCAACCTTTTTGAAAGGAAGACATCCTATAAACGACTGACTCAAACAATTATAGATAACCCTTGTCCATTCAAGCGGTAAAGACCACATTGATACATTGAGAATTCTGTCTATGAAGGAGAAAATATGTGGTTCAAAGACTCCCAAAATTTTGGGAGTCTTTGTTTTTTCCCCTTGTCCATAATCTGTAGTTTTGTGCCTATAATTTCATTCTTTAAGCTTTAATTATTGGTATAGCATGCAACTGTACAATACATTGAGCGCGAAAGAAAGGGAAAGACTTATCGAAGCGGCCGGGCAAGATCGCCTGACCATCTCTTTCTATCGGTATGCGCACATCGCTAACCCACAGATTTTTAGGAACCATTTGTTCATCAATTGGAACGGACTTGATGTATTGGGCCGCATTTATGTGGCCCATGAGGGCATTAACGCCCAGTTATCGGTTCCCGCCGAAAATTTTGGGGCTTTCAAAGAACATTTGGACAGCATTACCTTTCTGAAGGGGGTACGCCTGAATATCGCCATTGAACAAGACAACAAATCATTCTTGAAATTGAAGGTAAAGGTTCGCAAAAAAATCGTTGCTGACGGTCTTGACGACGACACCTTTGATGTGACCGATAAAGGGGTGCATGTCAATGCCAAAGAATTCAATGCACTTATTGAAGACCCAGATACGATCTTGGTCGATATGCGCAACCATTACGAGAGTGAGATAGGTCATTTCAAAAATGCCATCACCCCCGATGTCGATACCTTTCGAGATTCGCTCGACATCATTGAAAAAGATCTAGAGGCCCATAAAGAAGACAAAAAATTGGTCATGTACTGTACTGGGGGCATTCGATGCGAGAAGGCAAGTGCCTACTACAAGCACAAGGGATTCAAAAATGTGTACCAGCTTGAGGGGGGTATTATTGAATATGCCCGACAGGTGAACCAAAAAGGTCTTGAAAACAAATTTAGGGGCAAAAACTTTGTTTTTGACCACCGTAGGGGTGAGCGTATTACAGGTGAGGTAATTGCCCATTGCCATCAATGTGGAAAACCTTGCGATACCCATGTGAACTGTGCCAACGAGGCCTGTCATCTGTTGTTCATACAGTGCGATCAATGCGCCCAGAAGATGAACGACTGCTGTTCAGATGCCTGTAAAGAGATCGTGGCCTTGCCCTATGAAGAGCAAAAAAAACGTAGAAGGGGCAAAACGGTAAGCAACAAAATTTTTAAGAAAGGCCGTTCTGAGGTGTTGAAGTTTAAGAAGTAGCATTTCTCTTCTCTGACATTTTGCTTTATATTTACATTCAAGTAAAGTATGAACCCTTTTCAGGTAATATTTGTCGAATTTACCTGAATCAAGATATCAAATATGGCGTGCAGCAGTTGTTCAACCGGTAAGGATGGGCAGCCGCGTGGTTGCAAGAACAACGGTACTTGCGGCACAGATGGTTGTAACAAGCTTACGGTTTTCGATTGGCTTTCGAATATGTCGCTTCCCAATGGTCAA
>JANQOD010000145.1 GCA_028289745.1 Allomuricauda sp.
TTCAAATTGATATGGATTTTTTTTCAATTCGATTGCCTCATTGACCGTTGTTTGCAGGTCGTCAATATCGTGAATGGATAGGTAGTGTTTCATCATAATTCTTTTATCAATTTGTCAAAGAATAGCTCAATATGTTCTTTTTCAATGGTCAACGCCGGTAAAAACCGCAATAATTTTTTGTTGGCCGAACCACCCGTGAAAATGTGCTGGCGGTAAATCAGTTTTTTGCGCAGCTCGGCCACTTCAAAACCGAATTCGAGCCCCTGCATCAACCCACGGCCCTTTATTTTTTGTACCCGTGGAATTTCAATGGCCTTTTCTTTGAAATATGTACCGAGAGCGGCAGCTTTTTCGATCAGGTTTTCATTTTCCAAGACCTCGAGCACCGCCAATGTGGCCACACAGGCCATATGGTTGCCCCCAAAGGTAGTGCCCAATAGGCCGTAGGAAGCCTTGAACTTTTCATGGATGAGTACGCCGCCAACGGGAAATCCGTTGCCCATGCCTTTTGCAATCGAGATGATATCGGGCTTTACAAGGTGGTGTTGAAAAGCAAAAAATTTGCCACTTCTACCAAAGCCCGACTGTACCTCATCGGCAATCAAGACCACCCCATGTTCTTGGCATTTTTTTGCGATGAACCGATAGAATTCTGTCGTAGGTTCATCTAAGCCGCCCACCCCTTGAATGGCTTCCAAGATAACGGCGCAATGTTCGCCCTTTGCGATACATTTTTCAAACGCTTCAAAATCGTTCAGGGATAAGAAATCGACCTGTTGTTGCCGGTTCAGGGGCGCATTGATTTTTGGATTATCAGTTGTCGCTACGGCTGCGGAAGTCCTTCCATGAAAACTGTTGTCAAAGGCGATGACCTTGGCTTTTCTGGTATGGAAAGAAGCCATTTTCAATGCATTTTCGTTGGCCTCAGCCCCCGAATTGCACAAAAACAATTGGTAGTCGTCACAACCGGAAAGTTTCCCAAGTTTTTCTCCAAGTTCGATTTGAAGCGGATTTTTGACCGAGTTGCTATAAAAGGCCATTTTTTGCAGCTGTTTGGTCATTCGGTCAATATAATGCGGATGCGAATGTCCGATGGAAATCACGGCATGGCCCCCATAAAAATCCAAATAGGTCTGCCCCTTGTCATCGGTAACCTCGATACCGTTGGCCGATACCGGTGTTACATCATAAAGTGGGTATACATCGAATAGTTTCATGCTTTCTATTTTGTCATTATGATTTCAGACCCCTGCGTTTTCTCAGCTGTAGGCCGAGAATCTACCTTCCCCCGTCTGAGGGAAGGAACTTTGGGGGACCTAGTTTTGTGATTGATTACAATTGCCTTTCCTTAATTCTATTAATTTTTTCAAAGGAGGTCACAATGCCACGAATTAAAGAAGAGCTCAATCCTTGGTGTTCCATCTCATTAAGGCCCTCAATGGTACAGCCCTTGGGTGTGGTCACCTTGTCTATTTCCTCTTCGGGATGGCTGCCCGATTCGATCAATAGACCGGCAGCGCCATTACAGGTATGCATGGCCAGTTCTTGGGCCTCTTTGGCATCGAAGCCCAATTGAATGGCCCCTTGGGTGGCGGCACGGATCAAGCGCATCCAAAAGGCAATGCCACTGGCACAGATGACCGTGGCCGCTTGCATTTGCTCTTCAGGAATTTCTAATGAATGCCCCATGCGGTTAAAAATGGCCTTGGCCAAATCAATTCGCTTTTTACCCAGGTCATTTGCACAGAGGCAGGTCATGCTCTTGCCCACTGAGATGGCCGTATTGGGCATGCTTCGTATTATGTACTGGTCAGCCCCGATGATAGATTCCATCTTTTCAATGCCAAAGCCTGTAATGGTGCTTATTATGACGTGTTTTTCGGTCAACAAATTCTTGATGTCATTCAAAATGGCTTCAAAGTGGCCAGGCTGTACGGCAAAGATTAAGATATCTGAATTTTTAACGGCTTCAGCGTTATCTGAGGTTACGGTAACATTTCCATATTTTTCAAAATCTTTGATTTCATCGATATTTCGTTTGGTCATGTACATGGTTGTGGCACCATTGGTATGTAAAATGCCCTTGGCGATGGCCAACCCCAAGTTTCCTGCTCCTATAATGGCTAATTTCATAGTTGTGTTTTTTAAAATACTCCTGCTTTTAACTGTAATCCTTCGCTTTCTTCAAACCCAAACATCAGGTTCATGTTCTGCACGGCTTGTCCTGAAGCACCTTTCAACAGATTGTCGATGGCCGAACTGACCATCAGTACATCATCATGCCTGTGCAGATGAATATGGCAATTGTTGGTATTGACCACCTGTTTTAGGTGAATGGGTTCTTCCGTAATATGGGTAAAGAGGGCATCGTCATAAAAATCTTTGTACAAATCGATGGCCTCAGACCCGCTTCCCTCAAACTTGGTATAGGCGGTTGCCAAAATACCGCGGGTGAAATTGCCGCGATGCGGAAGGAAATATAATTTTCCAATACCATTTCCAAAAGAATTCAGACTTTCTCCGATTTCCCCTAAATGTTGATGGGTGAAGGGTTTGTACCAGCTTACATTGTTGTTGCGCCAACTGAAATGTGATGTTTCCGAAGGTTTGACCCCTGCGCCCGTGCTGCCCGTGATCGCATTGATATGTACTTCGTTTTGCAGCAATCCTTCCTTTGCCAAAGGGAGCAATGCCAGCTGAATAGTGGTGGCAAAGCATCCGGGGTTGGCAATGGCCGTGGCCCTGTCGATTTTCTTTTTGTTGAGTTCAGGAAGTCCATAGACAAATTCCCTCTTCCCAAACTTGGCATCTTGCTGTAACCTGAAGTCATTGCTGAGATCGATAACCTTGGTTTTTTCTGAAAAACCGTGGTCTTTTAAAAACTGCACGGAATTACCATGTCCCAAACAAAGAAAAACCACTTCCACAGCTGGGTTGATCTCTTCTGAAAACAATAGATCTGTTTGGCCCAAAAGATCTGCATGGGCCGAAGAAATTGGTTTTCCACCTCTTGTGGTGCTGAACACAAAGTCGATCTCTACCTTTGAATGGTTCAGCAATAGCCTGATGAGCTCACCGCCCGTATAGCCCGACCCGCCTATGATACCTGCCTTAATCATGGTCTTGGTTTATGTGGTTCGCAATCTTTGCGGGGTTTGACAGAATTTTGATGAAGCCTTTGGCGTCATCGGCCGTCCATCCCTTGTTCATTTCGCCATAGCTTCCGAAAGAAGCGTTCATCAGGTCATGTGGTGAAGAAATGCCGTCTAATCGAAATTGGAAAGGGTACAGGCCTACAAATACCTCGCCACTGACATTTTTCTGTGTATCACTTAAAAAGGTTTCAATGTTGCGCATGACCGCATCTAGATAATTGCCTTCGTGCAATAACATTCCATAGAAATTGCCCAATTGTTCTTTTTGGTATTGTTGCCATTTGCTCAAGGTGTGCTTTTCCAACAGATGGTGGGCCTTGATGATGATGAGCGGTGCGGCCGCCTCGAAGCCGACCCTGCCCTTGATACCGATAATCGTGTCGCCCACGTGAATATCACGGCCTATCGCATACTTTGAGGCCATTTCATCAAGTTTTTCGATATTGTTTATAGGGGCATCCATTTCACCATTGATCGCCACCAATTCTCCTTTTTTGAAGGTAAGGGCCACTTGTTGGGGTTCTTTGGATCGAAGCTGGCTGGGGTAGGCGGCATCTGGCAGCGGAAGGTGCGAGGTCAGTGTTTCGTCACCGCCGACCGAAGTGCCCCAAAGTCCTTTGTTGATAGAGTATTTCGCTTTTTCCCATGAATAATCGATACCGTTCTCCTGTAAATAAGCGATTTCTTCTTCACGGGTCAGTTTGTTGTCTCGGATCGGGGTGATGATCTCAATATCGGGGGCCAAGGTCTGAAAAATCATATCGAACCGTACTTGGTCGTTACCAGCGCCCGTACTGCCATGGGCAATGTATGCGGCGCCTATTTTTTTTGCATGGTTCACGATTTCTACCGCTTGTACAATGCGTTCGGCACTTACCGAAAGGGGATAGGTGTTGTTTCGCAGCACATTGCCAAAAATGAGGTATTTGACCACTTTGTCATAGAAACTTCGTATGGAATCGATAGAGGTATAACTGGCGGCCCCCAAGGCCAACGCTTTTTCTTCGATTTCTTTTATTTCCTTCTTTGAAAACCCCCCAGTATTGACACTAACGGCATGTACTTCGTACCCTTTTTCTTGCGAGAGGTACTTGGCACAGTATGAAGTATCAAGACCACCGCTATAGGCTAGAACCAGTTTTTTCATTTTTCTTTCTTTTTTAGGAATAGACTTTCCTTTATTTTTTTGAGTCGTTGAAAGGTCTTCCTGTTTATTTTTTCGGCTTTTGGATGTTTGTTTTTCTCATTTGGGTCATGCAACATGCCCGTGCAAAGGCACATCTTGCGCTCGGTTCGGGTCAAAATGTCGAAATTTTTACAGGTCTGGCACCCTTTCCAGAAGTCGGGGTCATCGGTCAGCTCAGAAAAAGTGACCGGCTTATACCCCAGCTCATAGTTCATTTTCATGACCGCCAACCCGGTGGTGATGCCAAAGATCTTGGCATCCGGAAATTTTTCCCGAGACAGCTCAAAAATTCGTTTTTTTATTTTTTTTGCCAGTCCTTGCCCGCGATAGTCAGGATGCACGATCAATCCTGAATTGGCCACAAAATCTTTATTGCCCCAGACCTCGATATAACAGAAACCTGCAAAAATATCCCCGTCCAAAGCGATCACGGCATTGCCGTTCTGCAATCGTTTGATGATATACTCGGGTGTTCGCTGGGCAATACCCGTGCCCCGAACCTTGGCCGATTCTGTGATGGTATCGCTTATGATCTGGGCGTATTTAAAATGTGATTCGTTGGCAACAACAATTTCCATTGCTGAAGTTTTTATTAGAAATTGAAATATATAAAATGTCTTTGTGGAAGTACGGGAATGGACTCACCTATTCCCAAAAATAGAAATGCACCCTTACGGGCGGCGACGGGGAAAGAACGGACG
>JANQOD010000152.1 GCA_028289745.1 Allomuricauda sp.
CCCATCCTTTAGATAAAAAAAATTGATTTCCCTCGGATTGACCTGAATCGAATACGCATTTGATAGTGTAGATAGTTTTTCGTTTGATCTTGAGACCTCCCTAAAGGGAAGTTGCTCAAAAATATCCCTTTCAGCATAGGGTACCAGTAATCGCTTCAAATTGACATCATCACCATCGAAGATGACCAAGCCCAGTTCACCGAACAGTTCATTGGCCAGAAAGCGAGTGGCTTCTGCAAGAGTCGAATGTTCTAAATAGGCCTCCTTGAACAATTTTTTCAAGTATACTGCGTGGGGCGATTCACCCAATTCTGCCGAAAAAACCTCAAAGACCCCATTCAATCCATCGGTTGACAATCGACCTACCGCACCATTCGCGGCACGATTCCACCGTATCTTCTTTCCTTTGAAACCAAAATGGTTGATTTCATCAAAATCATGGTCTTCGGTAGCCATCCAATATACAGGCACAAAATCATAATTCGGATATGTTTCCTTGAGTTTTTTGGTCAGATTGATGGTTGAGATAATCTTGTACAAGAAATACAAGGGACCCGTGAAAAGGTTCAATTGGTGCCCGGTGACCACCGTAAAGGTGGTGTCCTTTTCCAGCAACAAAATATTTTCTGATGTAGACCGATCGGCCTTGATATGCCGATACTGTTCTTTCAGGGCACTGACGAGAATTTTTCGATTTTCATCAGAAAAGTTCGCTGCCTTCTCTTTTATTTGCCCTTCAAAATTTTCCAGCTTCGGAAAACGGTTATAGAAAAATCGTAATTCTTCCTTTTCATCTAAATAATCGCAAATCAGCGAAGAGAAGTATCCGGTTTCACGAAAAGACAGACAGTCGATTTCCATATGAACTAAAAAACGGCCTAAAGATACGTTTCATCTTTCAGCGTAATCCTAAAAATACGTTAATTGGGCGATTGTGCCTTTGGGTAGAACGAAAAACGGTTCGTGATCAGCAATTTATTCGCTAGATTTGATTTTATTGAAACAAACCATACTGCATGAGTCGATTTTTACTTATTCTCGTCATTTTGATTCCCTTATTTGGTTTCTCACAGAAACTAAAATCCCCCTCTGAATTTTTGGGCTATGAGCTAGGCACACAATTTGCGCGCCACCATGAAGTGGTCGATTATTATCAATACCTGGCCAAAAGTCAGCCCAATAGGGTGAAATTGGCACAATATGGTATGACCTATGAACGAAGGCCCTTGTTTTTGGCCTTTGTGTCTTCTTCAGAAAATATCACCAACCTTGAAGATATAAGGCAAGAACACTTGAAAACGACCACAGGTGATGGCGACACTGATAAAGCCATCGTTTGGCTAAGCTACAATGTTCATGGTAATGAAAGTGTCGGCACCGAGGCTTCGATGAAGACCACATATGAACTGCTTACGACCAAAAGTGCTTACCTTGAAAACACTGTGGTAATCATGGATCCCTGTCTCAATCCTGATGGGCGTGACCGTTACACCAACTGGTACAACCAATATAAGAATACTCCCTATCAAGTAGACCCGAACAGCAAAGAGCATCATGAAGGTTGGTGGACTGGTCGTAGCAACCACTATATGATCGACCTCAACCGTGATTGGGCGTGGTTGACACAGGTTGAAAGCCAGCTACGCTTAGAGGTATACAACAAATGGTTGCCCCATGTACATGTCGATTTTCATGAGCAGCGCGTTGACAACCCTTATTATTTTGCGCCTGCCGCTGAGCCTTACCATGAGGTGATCACCCCTTTTCAAAGACAATTTCAAGAGACCATAGGTAAGAACCATGCCAAATATTTTGATGCCAACGGTTGGTTCTATTTCACGAAAGAAGTCTTTGATCTGTTCTATCCAAGTTATGGTGACACCTACCCTACCTACAACGGTGCCATCGGCATGACGTACGAACAAGGAGGCAGTGGCAGGGCCGGTTTGGGCGTGATAACCAAAATTGGCGATACACTGACATTAAAAGATAGAATTGCCCACCACTTGACCACCGGACTTTCTACTGTTGAAGTAGCTGCAAATAATGTCGAAAAACTCAATGACGAATTCGAAAAATTCCACAAAAATCGCAACTTCAAATACAAGAGCTATGTTTTGAATGGGAATATGGACAATATCAGGAAACTTGAAGAGCTACTGACCAAGCACAATATAGACTTTGGCAGGGCCAACAGTGGTTCGGTAAAGGGATTTAGGTACCAAACGGGCGCTTCTGGAAGCATGAAAACGTCAGGGAACTCATTGGTGGTCTCAACTGACCAACCCAAGGGAACCATGGTAAAAGTACTGTTTGAGCCCAATGCCAAACTCAGTGATTCGCTGACCTACGATATCACTGCCTGGTCATTGCCCTATGCTTACGGTTTGGATGCAGTGGCCTCGACCACTTTGATCAATTCGACGAGTACCGGTGCCACCTCTGCACCTCCTGTCAAATTACAGGATGCCTATGCGTACATAACCGATTGGAACAGTATGGAAGATGCTCGTTTTTTGGCGGCATTGACCACAAATGGGGTCAAGGTGAGAACAACTTACCATCCTTTTACCATAGAAGGAAAAACATTTGAGAGGGGCAGCTTGATCATTACAAGGGCCGACAATGAAAAATTGGAAAATTTCTTGGATATACTCTCAAAAATAACTGAGAAGTATTTAAAATCGATTACATCGACCGATACTGGTTTTGTAGCTATGGGCAAAGACTTTGGCTCAGCATACGTGCAAATGATTGAAAGGCCAAAAGTCGCTGTATTATCTGGTGACCCGACCTCTACGCTGCGTTTTGGTGAAGTTTGGCACTTCTTTGAACAACAACTACATTATCCGCTTACGGTCATCGATGCAGATTATTTCGATAGGGTCGATATGAACAATTACAACATTTTGATATTGCCTGGTGGCGGTTATGGCAAGTTTTTCAGTGAAGAAAGGTTGAAAAAGGTGAAATCTTGGGTAGCAAAAGGTGGAAAAATAATTGCCATAGGGAGTGCCATAGGGGCCATAGATGGCGAAAATGGTTTTAGCATCAAACAGCGGAAAAGAGAAAAAGACAGTACGACATCGAAACCCGAAGTACATGGAAACATACAGCGCGAACGGATGAAAGAAGCAATTACCGGTGCCATTTTCAAGGTCAAGGTCGACAATACCCATCCTTTGGGGTACGGATACGGCCGCGAGTACCACACCCTTAAATTGGGCAGCACTGCCTTCGAATATCTAAAAAAGGGCAATGTGGCCTATTTTGAAGAAAACACAAAGCCTGTATCAGGTTTTGCCGGTAGCAAAGCACAGAAATCAATAGGTAAAACCCTTGTTTTCGGAGTAGAGGAACACGGAAATGGCCAGGTAATCTACATGGTCGACAACCCATTGTTCAGAGGTTTTTGGGAAAATGGAAAGTTATTTTTTGCCAATGCCCTTTTTATGGTGAATTAAATCTTCTTTCGTTCTACCACATCTTCTGACGCAAAGGGACAATTGTCATTACCGCAACGGGCATTCATTGCGATCTGTCAACGATAACAATTGGCTACAGAGCACAAATCATAAAATTTGTGAATCTCTAAAAGCAATAGCTGAAAATCACTAACTTAGATATGTCTTTGTACATTCAAAAAGAAAGAGCCATGAAAACAA
>JANQOD010000188.1 GCA_028289745.1 Allomuricauda sp.
GGAAACACTGGCAGGGGCAGAAAGGCTGGATTATTCCAAAATGTTCTCAACAGCGTTCGGATTATTGGTTTTGGGCGTTTTTCTGTTGCAATATCTGCCTGCGCTGCAAACGCTGAACATCACCCCGAACATGCTCAACTTTTTTATGTTCGGAATGGCGCTTTTGCTTCACGGAAGCTTTCGAAGTTTTTTGAACGCGGTCGAAGAGGCCATTGGCGATGTGGCCGGTATTTTAATACAATTTCCGCTTTATTTTGGTATTATGGGCATTATGGCCCAAAGTGGGATGATCGGCCAAATCTCAGACTTTTTTGTGTCTATAAGCAATGAGGTCACCTTACCACTTTTTACATTTTTGAGTGCTGGTCTGGTCAATATTTTTGTGCCCAGTGGCGGTGGCCAATGGGCCGTACAGGGCCCCTTGGTGCTTGAATCGGCTTTGCAGTTGGGCGTGCCGTTGCCAAAAGCCATCATGGCCTTGGCCTATGGCGATCAATTGACGAATATGCTGCAACCGTTTTGGGCATTGCCGCTTTTGGGCATCACCAAGCTGAAGGCCAAGGAGATTTTGCCGTACACCCTTATCTTTATGCTCTTTGGAGGGATTATTTATATTGTGGGATTACTCGTTTTCTGAATCTATTTCAGTAACTTTAGAATAAAGAGTATTGCTATGAACAATCAAGAAAGGGAACTTCCCATTGCTTTTCTTGGTAAAGAATTGGGGTTTCCACCCCTTGATAAGGCCAGCGAAGAAGGATTATTGGCCATTGGTGGGGATCTATCGGCAGAAAGGTTGATGTGCGCCTATCGCAGCGGCATTTTTCCTTGGTTTAATGACGATGCATTGATCTTGTGGTGGTCACCCGACCCTCGCATGGTGTTGTTTCCGCAGAAGATAAGGGTTTCAAAAAGTATGCAAAAAATCATATCATATGGGCAGCTCAAGCTCACTAAGAACACTGATTTTGAAGCGGTCATTGACCATTGTGCAAGTATCGAAAGAAAAGACCATCCAGGTACTTGGATTACCCCCAATATGAAGAAAGCTTACATTGAACTATATCGTAAAGGGCACGTTCAGTCGTACGAGGTTTGGCGAGAAGATATGTTGGTGGGCGGCCTATATGGGGTCGATTTGGGCCATGTGTTTTGTGGTGAGAGCATGTTCAGCCTGGTGCCGAATGCCTCAAAGTTTGCCCTGATACGATTGGCAGATGAATTGGCCCAAAAAAATTATGTGATGATCGATTGTCAGGTGCCTACCCCACATCTCAAGAGTATGGGGGCAGAAGAGATTTCCCGTAACGTATTTGTCGACCTGCTAAAGCGAAAAGTTTAAAGTGGTCAACAAGAACAGTACATTTTCGGTTTCTACCGTGAAATCTTCGAAACGGTATTCGGTGCCCACTTGAAGTTTGGTCTCCTTGTTCAACAACCACCCAAGGTTCAAGGTCAACCGCTGGTCGTATTGTGGCCCTTGAGATCTTGCAAGGCTCAATAGGGTTTCAAGGTTTCCGACGAGGTATGGCTCGCCGATATCGATTCGTTCGCCCAAGAGCGGAAAGTCGATGGAAAACCGATAACGGAAACGATGGGTCGTCATCACATCGGTGATACGCTGTTCTGTTCGAAAACGGTGCCCATAGCGAACGACAAATTTCTTTTGGGTGATATTATACTGCTGGGTGAAACGCAATTCGTTTGGGCCATCGTCAAAGTTTTCCCTAAAACGGTACATGACTCCCAAAGCCATACTTTGGTTGTCCCTTATTTTAAGGTTGGAGAAATGGGAAAGATCGAGTTGACGCACCTGAAGCCGTGAATTTTCATCTTCATAGAAATAATTACGGTTCTGTGCACTGAAATTATGGGAGTAAAAGGGGGTTACATCATAGTTCAAGGCCACTTGTGGTTGAAGATAACCGGTGAAGTTTTCTTGAGCTTGCGCCAGAAGACAGCCCAAAAAAAGAAGCGGCCAAAATAACCTAGTATAGCACATGGTCATATTTCTGAGGCGATGACTTTCGCAATTTTACGAAGGTTCCGTTTGCATCAAAGAGCACTTCATATTCTTGAAAACCTTCCCCATTCTTACTTGAAATAATAAGCTCGTAATTGATGTAGGGCACTAGTAGGTTTTGAAAGGCTTCTTTAAGGGTTTGCGCATCGTCCCGGTTTTGCCGTGCATATTGCTGCTGTATCTTTTTTATGCGTGGACGGTCAAAGTTTTGTTCGAGATGGGTTTCGATGTTCTTCCAGCTATCCTCTGGAATATCGACTTTCTTTATGAGAAACTCGACATCTTCCAGCACCCCGATAGAGTCAAATTCAACACTGAAAAAAAGGCGGTCTTTTTTGAATTTCGTTTCATACGAGATTTTTTTACCATCAAACTCTCGGTAGAATCGAATTCTTTTGGCATCCTTGAGATAGGAAGAAATCGTTTCGAGCGCGGTCTTCGGAAACGCTGACTCTTTGATCCTGGTTTCGCGCTCTCTTTTTTCCTGGGAAAGCAAAATCCCCGAAAAGAATAAGAAAATCAAACAAATAATCAGCTTACACTTCATTGTATCGAAAACAACTGGTTTCATGGTCATTCACCATTCCCGTGGCTTGCATGTGGGCATAGACCACGGTACTGCCGACGAATTTGAAGCCACGTTTTTTTAGATCTTTGCTAATGGCATCCGATAATTCGGTCTTGGCCGGAGCTTTGCGGTAGTCGTCAAAACTGTTTTTGATGGGTACGCCATCGACAAAGCCCCAGATATAATCACTAAAACTTCCAAACTCTTTTTGTACTTCCATAAAGGCTTGGGCATTGGTCACGGTGGCATGTACCTTTAGCTTGTTTCTAATGTTGCCAGCATCTTGCAAGAGGGCGTCGATTTTTGTTTGGGGGTATTGGGCAATTTTTTGGTAATCAAAATTATCGAAGGCCTTTTTGAAGTTCTTACGTTTTCTTAGAACGGTTATCCAGCTGAGGCCAGCTTGAAAGGTCTCCAAGACCAAGAATTCAAAAAGCGTGGCATCGTCTTTGACAGGCACGCCCCATTCTTCATCGTGGTAGGCCTCGTACAAGGGGTCGCCCTCGCACCAGCCGCATCTGTTTTTGTCCATACAGAAAATCAAAAATTCTGTACAAGATACAGATAAAGGGGCATACCCAAAGTAATGTTGAAGGGGAAAGTGATCGCCAGGGCCATTGGAATATAAAGACTGGGGTTTGCTTTCGGGGCCGCCAATCGCATTGCGGCGGGTACTGCAATATAGGAAGCACTCGCCGCCAAAATGGCAAACAAGAACCTATTGCCGATGCTTTCGGTGATGAATTGGCTGAACCATGCCACAATGCAGCCATTGATGATAGGAACAATGATGGAGAAAATTAGCGCAAACCACCCTTTTTTGAGAAAATCATTGAGCTTTCTACCGCTCGTAATGCCCATGTCCAATAAAAAAACGGCCAAGAACCCTTTGAAAATATCTGTGGTAAAGGGTTTAATGCCCTCTGCTTGTTGGTCATTGGCCAAGAAGCCGATTACCAAGCTTCCAAGGATCAAGAGCACGCTACCGTTGGTCAGCGAATGGTGCAATACTTTTTTGAAGTCGGTCTTTTCTTTTTTGTTCTTTTTGAAAATAGCCATCAAAATGACCCCGATGATGATCGAAGGGGCCTCCATAAGTGCCATCACGGCCACCATATGGCCCCCGAAATCGACCTGTTCTATTTCAAGAAAGGAAATCGCGGTCACGAAAGTGACCGCACTTACCGATCCATATGCCGCGGCAATGGCCCCCGAGTTTTCAACGCTGAACTTTCTTCTGAGTACGAAGTAGGCATATACAGGTACAGAAACTGCCAAAAAGATACCGAACAGTAGCGACCATAATATTTCCATGTTGAGTTCACTGTGCGAGAGCTCCAATCCGCCTTTGAAGCCAATGGAAAAAAGTAGGTAAAGCGAAATGAACTTTGATGAGTTTGAAGGAATTTCGAGATCACTCTTCAATTGTACGGCAAATATTCCCAAAAAGAAAAATAACAAAGCCGGATTCGTAAGGTTGTCGATGAGAAGGTGAAGGTCCATTCAACTTATGAATTTATGATTGAACTATTTTTTGACACCGCTCAAAAGATGGAGGTATGTTCACGTTATTGTCAATCTGATCAAAAACGCGGCAAAGGTGGAACTT
>JANQOD010000203.1 GCA_028289745.1 Allomuricauda sp.
GAATAACGTAATCAAGAACGGTGATGCCGATAGCGATTACAAAAGTGATGCCCAACACCCACCAGTTATCGGGCACGGCCTTGGTCAGGTAGAGCAATAGCAGTCCGACCCAGCTAATGGGCGGCCCTGGCAATACGGGCAAAAAACTCCCGAGGATGCCCACAAGCATCAAAAGCAATCCTATAATGAGAAGAACAATGTCCATACCAATCGTTTTGGCTATAAGACAAATTTAAGGGGTATTTGTTACAACGACGTGAAAGTCTAAGATAAATAAGGAGGGCAAGAGTTGCCAAAATATCGTAATTTCAGCCAAATCTTTTGGGCATATGCGCAGGTTTTGGCTGTTTTTGTTGTTGATGGGCGTTTTGCAGGCTTGCGAATATTTTCAATCTAAGGAAGAAAAGACCCGACAGTTGGTGAACGACGAACTCTTGGGCATCAATTGGAACGATGTGGATCAATATCCCCTTTTTGATAACTGCGATGAGACCTCTGAAAAACCAGCTCAACTTCGGTGTTTTCAAGAGGAGATGATGCGCCATATGGTCGATACGCTACAGGGTCTTGAGTATCAGGTTTCCCAAGATTTGAACGATACCATAAAGGTAGATTTATTGATAGATGAGCACGGTTTTATCAGGGTCACGAACATTCAAGACAACCATAGGGTACAAGAAACCTTGCCCAATTTCAATGAAGAAGTGACCCGGCGTCTCAACGATTTGACCACCGTGGCCCCGGCATTGAAAAGGGGTATGCCCGTGAGTATGAAATTTAGGCTCCCCATCGTGTTAAATACCGAGAATTGATTTGGCAAAAGAAAAAATCATATTGGGCATAGACCCGGGCACTACGGTCATGGGTTTTGGCATCATCAAGGTGGTGAACAAGCGAATGCGGTTCATTCAAATGAACGAGCTGATGCTCAGAAAATATGAAGACCCCTACACCAAGCTCAAGCTTATTTTTGAACGTACCTTAGAGCTGATCGACACCTATCATCCTGATGAGATTGCCATTGAGGCACCTTTCTACGCCAAAAATGTACAATCGATGCTCAAATTGGGTCGTGCGCAAGGGGTGGCCATGGCTGCGGGGCTTTCACGTCAAATTCCTATCACCGAGTACATGCCCAAAAAAATCAAAATGTCGATCACGGGCAATGGCAATGCAAGTAAAGAGCAGGTGGCCAAGATGTTACAGTCGCTTTTAAACTTAAAGGACCTTCCCAAAAATCTTGACAGTACCGATGGATTGGCGGCCGCGGTCTGCCATTTCTATAACGAAGGCCGAGTGGAAATGGGCAAACGCTATACGGGATGGGAAAGTTTTATTAAAAGCAATTCCGATAGGGTGAAGGAATGAGAGGTGGGCAGTTGGCAGTGGGCAGAGAGCAGTGGGCAGTTGGCAGTTGGCAGTGGGCAGTAATCGGTGAACAGTAAACCTTATGTCAGGCATTTACATCCATATCCCTTTCTGCAAACAAGCCTGCCATTATTGCGATTTTCATTTTTCGACCAGCTTGAAGAAAAAAGATGCGATGGTCAACGCCTTGGTCAGGGAAATCGAACTGCGAAAACATGAACTCAAAGGCGAAACGGTCGAGACCATTTATTTTGGTGGAGGCACCCCTTCTTTGCTGGAGGGTTCAGAAATCGAAGGGTTGATTCGAACCATTTTTGACCATTACGAAGTGGCCGAGCGTCCTGAAATCACCTTGGAGGCAAATCCAGACGACCTATCCAATGATCGAATGGCCGAACTGTCGGAAAGCCGTATCAACCGTTTGAGTATCGGTATCCAATCTTTTTTTGAAGAAGATCTAAAATTGATGAACCGCGCCCATACCGCTGAAGAGGCGAAAAATTGTATCAACGGGGCGAAAAAGTATTTTGATAATATTTCGATTGATTTGATCTATGGAATTCCTAGAATGGAAAATGATCGATGGAACGAAAATATAGACAAGGCCCTTTCTTTTGACCTGCCGCATATTTCGAGTTATGCACTGACGATTGAGCCCAAAACGGCCCTTGCCGCTTTCATAAAGAAAGGAATCGTTGAAGCCGTTGATGATGATCGGGCGCAAGAACAGTTTTATCTACTTTGTGATCGATTGGAGGCTGAAGGGTATGTCAACTATGAACTGTCCAACTTTGGAAAACCAGGGTTTTTCTCAAAGAACAACACCGCGTATTGGCAAGGAAAGAAGTATGTGGGCATTGGCCCGTCGGCGCATTCGTTCGATGGTCAAAAAAGAGGGTGGAACATCAGAAACAACCACAAATATATCGCTGCCATTGAGAAGGGCGGGCTACCCATTGAACATGAGACCCTTTCAACGATCGATCGTTATAATGAATATGTGATGACCGGCCTGCGCACGATTTGGGGCGTCTCTTTAGAAAAAGTGGAAAATGGCTTTGGCGGAAACTACCGTCAATACCTTGAACAACAAGCGGCAAAGTATATAGATCGGCAACTCTTGGTTTTGGTAGGAGATACCTTGCTGACCACAAAAAAGGGCAAGTTTTTGGCCGATGGGATCGCTTCGGATTTATTTATGTTAAATTTATCCTGAACTAATCGCGCCCTCTTTTTGGCGAGAGGGCCATGATGAAGGCATATGCTAGCGACCGTTACCTATAATTCAAAATTGCATACCATCGACCTATCGAAACCTTTAGATATCTCGATGCCCTTGCGTGGCAATGCCTCCAATGTAAATGTGTGGTATGTCGATCACCCAAAAATCAAACCGCATCGTGATGGCGATTTTGTGGCCAAAGTGAGTGAAGGGGCCTCCATCAATTTCAATGATATTTGGTTCAATCCGCATGCGCATGGCACACATACTGAATGTGTTGGGCATATTACCGAAGAATTTCATTCCGTCAATCGGCATCTGAACAATTATTTTTTTGCGGCAGAACTGTTGACCATCGCTCCCGAGAAACTGGGCGATGATTTTGTGATTTCAAAAAAACAATTGCAATATGTCTTGGGAGCCGGCAAAAGAGACGCGGTCATTATCCGTACGTTGCCGAATACCAAGGCCAAATTGTCAAGGCAGTACTCACACACCAATCCGCCATACATGTTAAGGGAAGCAGCGCAATTTTTGGTCGAAAAAGAAATAGACCACCTATTGATCGATCTGCCCTCGGTAGATAGGGAAAAAGATGAGGGCGCACTTTTGGCGCATCGGGCCTTTTGGAATGTTGGTGGAGCAATTCGAAAACACGCTACAATCACAGAATTGATCTTTGTGCCCAATCACATCGAAGACGGCAGGTATTTTTTAAATTTACAGGTAGCTCCGTTCGAGAACGATGCAGCACCAAGTCGGCCCGTGTTGTTTGAAATTTTATAGCCTGTTCAGTAATAGGGGCAATCTTGTTATATTTAGACGATGGAAAGCATAGTCGAAGCCTTTCTCGGACTCATATTGGGGGCCATTATCATGTATTGGCTGTATTCGCTCTTTAACCGAAAGAAAAGGAAAGAGATGGTCGAGCACCAGTCCACCGTCATTCTCGACAAGATCAAAAGTGTCTGCAAATTGGTTTCTGTAGAGGGTGATTTTGCCGAGATCTACCGCTATGAAAGCACCAAGGAAAGTTTTTTCAACATGCTTAGCAGTAAAAAGAAAGCCCTGATCGTGATCAATGCAAAGGCCCAGATCGGGTATGACCTTCAAAAATTGAAACTGAGTGCAAATACCGATAAAAAACGCATCGTTCTTTCAGACTTTCCCGAACCTGAAATTCTTTCAATCGAGCCAGAGCTGCAGTTCTACGACATCAAGAGCGGACTCTTCAACACTTTTTCGCCCAACGATCTGACCGAACTGAACCAACGGGCAAAAGAACATATCAAGGAAAAAATTCCTGATAGTGGACTCATGGATACCGCTAAACGCGAAGCCCTTCAGGCGGTTTTGTTAATCGAAAAAATCGTTGAGACCATCGGCTGGAAGCTTGATTATTCAGCCCTTGAAATATCGAATCGTGAAAAACAACTTTTAGAATCAGAGTAAATGCGTACAACATGAAAAAATCCATAATAACCTCGATTTTGATACTGGTCGGTGCAACGGCTTTGGCACAAAAAGATGATATGACGAGCACCTTCGATGCTAATTTTGCCCATGTGGTGTATTTCTGGTTCAATGAGCCCGATGATGAAAAGGGGCGCGAACGTTTTGAGACCTCACTCAAGAAATTTCTCGACAATTCAAAGTTTGCCAAGACCAATTTTGTGGGCACACCGCCAAAGGCCGTGCGTGATGTGGTCGATGATTCTTTCACCTACAATCTCATCGTGACCTTTGAATCGGCCGAAGCAGAGGAGGGATATCAAGAAGAAGCGGGCCATCTGGCTTTTATCGAAGAATGCAAAGACCTTTGGAAAAAGATCATCGTTTATGATGCACTAGGTGTTGCGAAATGAACGTAGAAGAGTTTAGGGACTACTGTTTGGCAAAAAAAGGGGTGAAAGAGACCTTTCCTTTTGACGAACATACCCTGGTGTTCAAGGTTATGGGCAAGATGTTCGCGTTGATACCGTTGGAAAGAATACCCCCTCAGGCCAATTTAAAGTGCGATCCCGAACGGGCCATCGAGCTTCGTGAAGAACACGATGGTATCATTACGCCTGGCTATCACATGAGCAAGGTACATTGGAATACGCTGTTCTACGAAAATCTGCGCGATACGTTGACCAAAGAATTGATCGATCACTCATACGATTTGGTGGTGAACAAGCTGCCCAATAAACTCAAGGTAGAACTGGAGAAGCTCTAAAGCCCTTTCACCTGTACCTCATGAAATTTATCGGCCTGTA
>JANQOD010000220.1 GCA_028289745.1 Allomuricauda sp.
TATTCAGAAGGATTTTGACCGGTAAAGGCCTTAAACGATTTATTGAAATGTGAAAAGTTGTTGAATCCACTTTCATAACAGACCTCCGTAATGCTCATGGGTTGTTCGGCCAATAATTTTGAAGCATGCACCAATCTGTATTCATTGACAAATTGAGTAAAGGTCTTGTTGGTAATCTTTTTGAAATACCGACAAAATGAGGGCACCGTCATACTGACCATGTCTGCGATCTCATCTAAGGTAATGTCTTCTTTGAAGTTTGATTTGACATGGTTGAATACCGTATTGATACGGTCATTGTCTTTGACTTCGGTGGGCATTGAGAAACTTTCAGCATTGAGTACTTTGTATTCTTGGGAGTTTCCCAACTCATTTAAAATATTGAGTATCGATATCAAACGTTGAAAATCGGTCTGGTATTCGAGAACTTCCATTTTATCGCCGATTTTACGTTTTGTTTTGCCGTGAAAGGCGATACCGCTTTTAGAGACTTCAAAAAGTTTTTTGATCTTTTCCATTTCGGGGATGTCAAAAAAATCATTCCCCAAAAAATCAATTTTCATTTGAATGACCGTTTCACTGTCATTACCGGTCAACTTATCGGTGAAACCACAATGGGGCAGGTTAGACCCTATCAAAATAAGATCGCCATCGGCAAAATAAGAGACATGGCTACCGATTTGGCGTTTACCAGAACCCCCGTTCACATAGACCAACTCTAATTCGGGGTGGTAATGCCAACTTTTATTGGTATTCATTTTATTCTTATCAAACCTTTGATAGGTAAATGAATTGCCAAAAGTGGGCGCAATCGATTCAAAAGCAGGTTTTTGGTTCACGGCTTCCATTTTTGCTTTAGTAAAATTATATACGTTGGCACGAAAGAATCTGTGCAAAATTACCCAAAAAGTATGTTATTTTACCATTTTTACTTATTTAACACTTTATTAAGGTTAAAATTGCATAGAAATTGGAAAAGCCAGTGGTATTTTTAGAGGGTAGGTCGGTAGTATGTTTGCACTGTAAATTTTTTATAACCCAATCTGTCATTGGGCAGATATTAAAAAACACACATTATGAGAAAAGTTTTGAAATTTACAGTTGCACTGGCCCTTTTGTTCGTTTCGGCAACAGTTTTGGCCAATGGACCCGAAAGAACCTTTGGTAAAAAAGGTTTTGGTGTTGAAAAAGAGTTGATCAATATCGATGTAGACCCTGTATTTGTCAAAAAGGGCAATAAACTTTTTGTGAATCTTTTGAACCTAGACCAAGAAAAGGTTACTATTAAGATTTATGACAGTGAGGGTAGAGTCGTATTTAGAGAAACGCTTGAAGGTGAAATCGTTATTGAAAAAGCTTTCAATTTTGAAAGCGCTTATGTAGATGACTATACTGTGGTCGTTGTAGACAATAATGAGACTTTTAGCGAAAAAGTAACCGTAAAGTAAGCGTAGTTATTTTAAGTTTGAGCAACCTTTTGAATCCCGGTTTTTGGCCGGGATTCTTTTTTATAGGAATTTTTGCAGGCGCTGTCTCTTTTTTTGTGGCAGGGCTTCATTGGCCACGGCCATTTCTATGAGCGCCACATTCTTCTTTTTTGAAAACAACAGGTCAAAAAATTGTTTTGTGGTCAAAGAAGAAGATGATCTTGTGATCAGCTCTACGGTATCACCTACTTTTACCCCGCCTTCTTCGATTACCCTGACATAGGTACCCGGATAGCCTCGTTCTATAAATTGTTTGAGTATTTTTTGGTCACCAAAGCGTATGCCGAGTTTATAGCAGGGTTCCCTTGGCTGGGTAACTTGCACAACAGCTTCACCGATGCGGTACACATCTCCGATTCTTATGGTGGCCTCATTTAGATTTTCAATGGTAAGGTTTTCACCGAACATGCCCCAATTCCACTTCAAATCAGGGTATATATCTTTCCAGTAGGGGTATTGATTGGCAGAAAACAGATAGCAAGCCTTGTAAGGTCCGCCATGTACCTTTCTGTCGGCAATCGTATCTTTGGCCACACTTTCTTTTTCAAGCCATATTGGGCTGGTAGTTGGATATTTATATATACCGGTGGTCTCTTCTTTACCGTTCCAGATAATGGTAGTGGGCCGCCCTATATTGGTAGCGATAATCTTCACATGATGAAAATAAAAAAACCGTCGTTGAAAACGACGGTTTTTCAAAAATATCGGTTTTTGGTTTGCTTATTCTTCTTTTTCTAACCGTTTGGTCATGTAAAAACCGCTAAGTAGACCGATTCCTGAAAAGAGGAATATGGTACCAGGGTAGGCAACGTCATCATCTACGCCGAATGAATAGACCAAGATGGATGCAAAGAAGATGGCGATTCCAATGCCTATGAGCAAAAGCGCCAAGTTGAGCAAGAGTACTTTCCAAAACGGTGCTGTACCATTACGACGGCCCTTCACAAATATGCTGGCATCAGCACCTTTTTCTATTAGGGCAAGCCGTTCTTTGTTTCTGGTTGAAAAATAGAGGTAGACAATGGCAAAGAGTACCCCAAACATAATCGGTACAATAATTACTTCAGATCCCATAACTGTTCGTTTTATTTGATTATTAATTTTGTTCATCGAGTATGACGACATTTTTTTGGAACAGGTTACAAGATTTTCAAAAAAAGTTCAAAAACTGTAACCAGTGGGCAATCGTCGTCGTCAAACATTCAGATGACAACCAACAACGAACAGGAACTGATCGACAAAATCATCAATGGAGATAGCCAATCTTTTGCCCAAGTGGTCGATAGGCATAAAAATTTGGTGTACTCACTGGCACTTCGTATGCTAAAAAACCCAGAAGAGGCCGAAGAGGTCAGCCAAGATACGTTTATAAAGGTGTACACAGCACTGAACAGTTTCAAGGGAGATTCGAAATTTTCGACATGGATCTATAGAATCGCCTACAACACCTGTTTAGATCATATCAAAAAGAATAAGAAGCGCTATGACCAACTTGAATTGAACGAGGTTACGGAAAACAAAGTGGAATCATTGCAAAATGCCCTCGACACCATGATAGTTGAAGAACGTGCAGAAATAATCAAATCTTGTTTGAATCATCTTCCCTCTGAAGATGCGGCGTTGTTGACGCTGTTCTATTTTGAGGAAAGGAATTTAAAAGAGATTGAAAAAATCATGAAATTGACCGTCAATACCTTAAAAGTGAGACTTTTTAGGGCTAGAAAAAAGATGGCGGAAGTATTATTGCAACAGATGGAACCTGAAATGCTGAGCAATCATGGATAACAACAAAGAAAAATTCGAAAAATTGATCGATTCCGCCATGCGGGATGTTAAACTGGATACTCCGCCCGTTGATTTTACCAATAAGGTAATGGGCCGTATAGAGAACATTGAGACCCAACGTATGATTTCGTACAAACCCATTATTCCTAGAAAAATACTGGTGCTCATTTTCGTGTTGTTTTTGGGGTTGGTAGGTTACCCGATAGTTTCTGGGAATTTTTCTTCCAACGGGTGGTTTGACCATGTAAATGTGTCGCCGTGGCTATCTAAGATAAAATTGCCATCGATTGAAATGGACTTTTCAAACATTCTTACCTATGGCATTGTGTTTTTTGGGATGATGGTATTGATACAGACTACTATACTGAAAGGGTATTTTGACCGAAAGCTGACCTAAAGCCGCAAATACCAATAAGCCCAATAGATCAAACCAAATTGAAGAGGTACCCTAAGCAGCAATATCCATTTGGGAATACCGGCAGCAGCTTTCTTGCTTGTCAGCATGTAGAAATGTACGATGAAAAAAATGGTGAGCATCAAAATGATACCATATATCGAAATGTTCTTGGTCACGGCAAAGCATAGTCCTATGCCCAATACAATTTCGGCGAGCCCACTTAGATAGACCATCAATCCATGGTGGGGTATATACGGGGGCATGATACGTATGTACGCTTTTGGAAAGGCAAAATGCATGGTGCCCGCAAAAATGTACATACCGGCCATTAGATATAAATGCCAGGGATAGTCCATAATATCAGTCTTTAAAATACCAAAAAGGGATAGATTCTTGGATCAACTCTACGATAGAATCTTTTTCCCTTCTTTTGCGCATTATTCTCAGTTGGTGTTGTCCTTCGTTCAGCATTGATAGGTTTAAGAATGTTTCAAATCCGAGATGATTTTTATTGTCGGTGGTGATAATGAAATCACTGTCCATTCGCAAAGAATCTATCTTAAAAAAATGGGTTTCATTAAAAATGGCCAGATAGTGTTTGCGAATGCTATCTTTCTGCCTTTCTGAAGTGATTTTATCACTCCAGTTCGTGCTGAACCTAATATTGTTCGAGGCAAGCCCCCTTCTATCTTCTTCAGGTTTCAACGACTTTTCGAAAGCAAAAATACGATCCTCAATATTTTCTGAGTAGGGCATAAAAATCTGAAGGTAAGATGTGGTGATGACTTTTGAGGGTATGACCGCTTCTCCAGGATAATCTTCATCTTCGGTCATCATATCCATATAATTCTCCTTATTGGCAAAAATGGTGGATGAATGTTTGTCTTTATTCAAGTAGTTTGAGTTTCTATACTCCAATCCACTCAAAATTAAGATGATAATATAGATTGGTGCAAGAAGAAAGATGATGCGTTTGCCAAATCGATTGTCCAAGAAATTATAGACCAACGGACGGTACAAAAAAGATAGCGTAAGAAAGCTGAACACCCAGTAAAAAGGAAAATAGAATTTGGCCACCCATTTGTTGCGTTTCAAAATACCCTGGGTAATGAAATCGATAAATGCGAAAAACATCCCGAAGCAGATGAACAAAACAAGTGGAATACCGATCCAATTTGATATCCAATCGGGTAGGTGGTCATTATCAATAATAAAATTGGCCACAAGGGCAATGCTCAAGATGATGAGTGTAATGGCGATAACATGAAATATGAGCAAGAAAGAAATGGCGAACAGTACGCTGCAGTAGTTTTCTAAATTGGCTATATAGCGGTCGAATGAGACAATCTTTTTCTTCAGGTAATTTTTGAATTTTTCGCTGTATTTCAGCTTGTCAAATTCGATATCGCCCGAAACGTACCGTAGCCCAAGGGCCCCAATCCAAAGTCCGCGAAGTATGACGTGCAACAATAAATTGAACAGCAAGATACTGCAGGCGATAAACGCGACCAAGTGAAGCACGAATTGATAGATCTGCTGATTGTTCTGGGCATTTTCCGCTCCGATTCTAAGGGGTTCATAGGCGGTGAAAAGTCCGAAAATGGCAAAACCAGAAATAATCAATTCAAGCTCCCAACTTTGCTGCTGTAGCGAATCGAGCAATTTTTTAAAGCCAGGGCTTTTATAGTCTGTGCTCATTGTAGTACCGATTTAAAACCAAGATACAAAGTTTAGTCTTTAAAGTACCAGAAGGGAATGGTGATTAGCGTATCAAGATCTTTTTCAAACCTTGGGTCTGGGCCGATGAGGTGCAACAAGTGTTTTCCACTTTTCAGGTTTTTTAGATCTAGAAAGGTTTCAAAACCAAATCTTTTGTTCGTATCGTTGGTCATGACAAACTCTTTATCAAAGAAAGTGCTGTCTATTTTCAATTTATAAAGCTCGTCGAGCACTTTGAGGTATCGTATTTGTTCTTTTTCAATTCTTTGGTATTGGTTGGAAAAGGAAAAATTAAATCCGCTGAAATAGAAGCGCCTATTGATCTTAAAAGAGTATCCTCTACGATCTTTTTTGGGCATCAATAGAGAGTCATGGGCCAAAATGGCATCTTCGAGAAATTTGTTGAAGCCCACATAGACACGCATATAGGGCTTGTCAATAACCTTTGAGGGAATGGAGACAAATTGCACTAGGTCTGTTTCTTCGGTGAGTTCATCCTCATAATTGAATTTGCTGGTAAAATAACTTGAAGTGCCTTGGCCCTCTATCTGATAATTTGAATTGACCACACCATAAATCTGCATAAAAAGCAATACTACCAAATAGGCGGGCAGAATAAAGGTCGCTACCCAGCGCACCCTTTTTTGATCCAAAAAATTATATACCAGGGGCCTATAGGTGAATGCCAAGGTGATTATACCGAAAAAGCGATAGATGGGGTAATAGTATTTGGCAGTCCAGTGATCTCGTTTTAGACCACCCATGGTGATGTAATCAAAAAAGAAAATCAAAATCAATATGACGTAAATGATTGCGAAAATAGAAATCGTCTGGGCGGCAGCTTCATCTGAGAAAAGCCCAATATTATTGATTACAAAAGCGATGATTACAAAAAAAGTGAGGATCAAAAAATAAGAAAGAAAATAAAAGACCATTAAAAAGGCCAGTGCAAAAACGGTACTGCACACATTTTCCAATCTTGAAATATAGCGGTCAAAAGAACCCACTTTGGTTTTTAGATAATTGGTGAACTTGGGTGCATACCCTAATCGGTCGTAGTCGATTTCACCAGAAATGTACCGTAGGCCCAAGGTGCCTATCCAAAGTCCACGAAGCACCACATGGATCAAAAGCGAGCCCATCAAAATATAGGTGCCACTGATCAAAGCCTGTATTATGGCGGTGTAGATGGTCTGGTTGTTCTTTATTGAAGTGAAATATTCTACACGAAGCGGTTCGATTGCCGAAAACAGTCCGTAAATGGCAAACCCTGAGATTATCAATTCAAGTTGCCAACTTTCGGTCTGGAGCTTATCGAGTAGTTTTTTGAAATCTGAACTGTTGTAATCAGTACTCATGTTTAGGTCGATTTTTTTATCCAATATAGCAATTCACAAAAAAACCGCTCATTTGAGCGGTCTAGAATTATATGTTAAATCCCGAAATGGGATGATCGCAGACTATTTATTTGATCATCTCATAACTACGGTTGATGAAACTGGTCAGTTCTTCACCTTTCAACAGGCCTTTTGACAATCGTGCCAAATCGAGTGATTGGTTGATCAAGCGTTCACGTTTCTTGGCCGTTTTGGTGTTTAAGATCTGGCCCACCAGTTCGTGGTTGGTATTGACGATTAGATTGAACATATCGGGCATATTGCCCATGCCCAACATACCGCCCCCACCGGTCTGCTGCATTTCTTTCATGCGGCGCATGAACTCTGGCTCGGTGATGATAAAGGGCTGGGCGCCACTGTCCATTGCTTGCAATTGAATGGTATAGGCACTTTTTTCACCCACCACTTTTTCAATCTCACCTTTCAGTTTGTCTTTTTCTTCGTCAGAAAGCTTTGAGATGGTGGTATCCTCTTTTTTGATGAGGTTGTCAATATGGTCAGCGTCTACACGTGCAAAGGAGATTTTTTCTTTGGTGGTCTCCAATTTCTGCATGAGGTGTGACACAATGGGTGAATCCATCAGCAAAACTTCGTATCCCTTGGCCTTTGCAGCCTCTATGTAACTATGTTGTGCTTCTTGGTCAGAAGCGTAGAGTAGAATCAATTTGTCGTCCTTATCGGTCTGTACATCCTTGACCTTCTTCTCAAGCTCTTCAAAAGTAAGGTAGTTGCCATCAACGGTTGGGTAAAGTGCAAATTTCTCTGCCTTTTCAAAGAATTTCTCTTCAGACAACATTCCGTACTCAATGACCACTTTGATATCGTTCCATTTCTTTTCAAAATCTTCACGGTCGTTCTTGAACAGTGAGTTCAATTTGTCTGCCACCTTTTTGGTGATATACGATGAGATTTTCTTCACTGCCCCATCGGCCTGTAGGTAAGAGCGCGAAACGTTCAGTGGAATATCGGGTGAATCGATGACACCCCGAAGCATGGTCAAGAATTCTGGTACGATACCTTCTACATTGTCGGTGACGAAGACCTGGTTTTGGTACAACTGAATTCGGTCTTTCTGTATGTTGATGTCATTTGTCAACTTGGGGAAATAAAGAATACCCGTAAGATTGAAGGGATAGTCGACATTTAGGTGAATGTGGAACAATGGTTCTTCGAACTGCATGGGGTAAAGCTCACGATAAAATGATTTGTAGTCTTCATCTTTTAAATCGGTGGGCTTTTTGGTCCAAGCCGGATTCGGATTGTTGATGATGTCATCAACTTCTTTGGTTGGGGCCGGCTCATCTTCTTTGGCACCCTCTGGTTTTGGAAGCGTTTCGGTTCTGGTGCCGAACTTAATGGGTATGGGCATGAACTTATTGTACTTGGTCAACAGTTCTCGAATGCGATGATCTTCTAGAAACGCTTTCTCATCATCGGCAATGTGCAGAATGATTTCTGTACCATGGTCTTCTTTTTTGGCTTTTTTGATGGTAAATTCAGGCGACCCGTCACAGACCCAATGAACAGCGGATTCGTCTTTATAGCTCTTGGTGATGATTTCCACTTTGTCGGCCACCATGAACGAAGAATAGAAACCAAGACCAAAATGGCCGATAATGCCCGCATCTTTGCCCGCATCCTTATATTTTTCCAAAAACTCTTCGGCACCTGAAAAGGCCACTTCATTGATATATTTTTTGACCTCTTCTTCGGTCATGCCTATGCCTTGATCGGTAATGTGTATTTTCTTGCCCTTTTTATCGACCTTCACTTCAATGATCGGATCGCCATATTCGACCTTGGCCTCACCGATTGAGGTAAGATGCTTCAGTTTCAAGGTTGCATCGGTTGCATTTGAAATCAATTCCCTCAGAAAGATTTCATGGTCACTGTACAAAAACTTCTTGATGAGCGGAAAAATATTCTCGACCGAAACATTGATTTTACCTGTTGCCATATCACGCTTATTTTTTTCATTTCTGCCATTAAAACTTATTTATGGCCAAAATGTGGTTAACATTAAACATCACCCTTTCTGACCAAAAAAGATACCATAGTAAAGAACGTGACAAAGTGACATTTTTGGGGCAATAAAAAAATTAACAAAAATTTGTTTAATTTTTAAGATAAAAGATTAAACAGTTTTGTATTTTTGTGGTGTTGTGGTAAAAGAATTGCTATGAAAAAATGCACACTGCAACAAGTTTGTTTATTTATTGGTTAGGTTGTTAGGAACGTGCTTTGCCAGAAGCACGTTCCTGCTTTTAAGCATACTTCACAATTTCTTGTGATGTATGGGGATCCATTGAGCCTGATCTTTTTAATATATCTCAATTATGGCCACGACATCATCCTCATCAAAAATGACCAAGGAAAAAATCATTGACCAGTATATGAATTATGTATTGGAACAAGAGACCGTTCCAAAGTCCATCTATAAGTTTTGTAAGACCTTCAATATAAAGGAAGATAGGTTTTACGAACATTTTGGTTCACTTGAAGGACTTCAAAAAGAGATTTGGAATACTTTTTTCGAACAGACCAATGGTCTTTTGGGCAAAAACAAAGACTACGAGGGGTATGCAAACAAAGAGAAGATGCTTTCTTTCTTCTATACTTTTTTTGAATTGCTCACACTCAACCGTAGTTATGTGCTGTTTGCCCTAAAAGAACAGGGTGGCAAAATTGGGGCTATGGTCCAATTGAGTGGTCTACGCCACCATATCAAAGATTTTGCCGCTGAATTGGTCGAATTGGGCAATGAGGGCAAAACTTTGAAAATTACCAAGCAGAATCCTGCCATTTTTTCAGAAGGGGCC
>JANQOD010000225.1 GCA_028289745.1 Allomuricauda sp.
ACCTGCCCAAAACTGCAGTTTCATTGCATTTAGACGGTACCCTATCAAGTATCAGCTATCCTTCTGAACTGAAAATGAATCGCACCAAAACCTCCAATATGGTCATCCATGACGGCTATCTGCTGAAGCCCAATTCGGGCAAAACCATTAGCGTAAACTCAAAATACAGCGAAGTGTTCTTGAAAGATTAGGCTGCATCGAACCGTCCCTTGTCTTGTCAGACGACCTTCCTTTCTCGAAAACCCTACTGTTAATGTGCTTCTTCCTTTAAAAAAGACCCGAAATTTTTCTTGAAACGATTCAAACGTGGAATCGAAACTGCCCGAATATAGGAGTTATTCGGATTTTTTCGTTCGTAGTCTTGATGGTATTCCTCCGCTTTCCAGAATCTGTTGAATTTTATCACTTCGGTGACAATGGGTCGGTCATAGGCATTTTCTTGTTGCAGTAGGGTGATATAGTCTTCGATTGTTTTCTTTTCCTCTCCGTTTTTATAAAAAGCGATCGATCGGTACTGGGTTCCACGGTCCGGTCCTTGTCTATTCAGCGAAGTAGGATCGTGCGATCCGAAAAATACCTGCACCAATTGCCGAAACGAAATCGTCTCCGGGTCGTAATAGACCTCTACGGCTTCGGCATGTGTGGTTCTACCATAGGCTACTTCTTCATAAGTGGGATTCGTTTCTGTGCCCCCTGAATACCCTGAAACCACCTCTTTGACACCCTTTACGCTCTCAAAAATGACCTCAACACACCAAAAACAGCCACTGGCAAAGTAAGCGGTCTGATATTCTTGCAATTGTTCTTGTGTAAGCACCACTTTCTCAACCCTTTGGTTTGCGGCCGTCTCTGATCGGTTTTCAGATTTTTTGGGTTGGCAACCAAAAGACATCAAAAGGGTCAAAACCAATAGAATGTTTCGTATCATGGCTAAAGTTTTGTCATTAGTGGTAAAAGCAGGCTGATGATTACAGCCGGTTTTCGTTAAAAACTGTTAATCCTAAATCAACATAGAGCCCCCTATATCAAGCAATAGTAGTTCTTTGCCCCTTGAAGCAAAGTAGGTTTTCGCCTTTTCTTTATCAATTTCGATAGGGGGGAAGGTATCGTAATGACAGCCCATGACCTTATCACATTTCACAAAATCGGAAGCCAGGGCCGCATCTTCGTAGCCCATGGTAAAATTATCACCGACTGGAAGTATGGCCAAATCGAGACGGTGGCCCATCTCAGGAATGAGTTTCATGTCCATGGTCACTGCGGTATCGCCGGCAATGTAGATACATTTACTTGCGGCAGTAACAATGAACCCACCAGGATTACCACCATATGTGCCATCGGGGAGTACACTTGAATGCACGGCATTCACATATTTTACTGTTCCAAAGTCAAAAGAAACCTTGCCTCCATGGTTTAGCGGATGGCCACTCAGTCCCTTTTGACCAAACCACTCAATGATTTCGTAGTTCGATACCAAAATGGCATCGGGATTGTTTTTTGCGATGGCTTCGACATCGAGCACATGGTCTTGGTGCCCATGGGTAATCAAAATGTAATCGGCCCTCAATGAATCAATGTTGACATCTTTCGCCAGTTCATTGGCACTGATAAAGGGATCAATTATCAAGTTTATGCCATCTATTTCAATATGAAGGGCAGCATGCCCCAAATAGGTAATTTTCATGGTGCTGTATTTAAAGATTCGACAATCGTATTCTTAGCCCTTAAATTAAGAAGTGATTTGAACTTTTTCAAATTTGCCAAAAATCACCTATCGGTAGTCAGGCACAATATAAAAAAGTCAGCATATGGGCAAAACACCTTGTTTTTCTGCCCTTTCCTGAACGTTCATGCGGCCGTTGGGTTCGTCTGAACCCCATGAACCCAAGACGGGCTTTAAACCAATTTTTAATTTAGGTAACTTTTATCATTTTCATTGATTTGCGACCAATACCGAAAGTAGTCTATTTCAAATGTGCCCCCGTTGTCTTCATCAGAGGGTAGCCCCCACCATGTGGGAAAGGCCTCACTATCGAAATTGATTGTTTCAGGGCTGTGCCAGAAATCATTTTTGCGTTTTCTTATTTCTTTGCCGTTCAAGTACCAGACGATTTCCTCCCTTGTCCATTTCAGCCCGGCAACGATAGTGCTATCGGCCAGTTTATACGCCGTTTTGTGGGCCACATGATCACTGATTTTTAGTTTTTCCGGTTTGACAATGTAATGGGTCGTGGCAAAATAGGTGTGTTCATAGCTGCTATCGGTATCATTGCGACCACATATCTCAAAGATGTCTATTTCCTCTTGTTTGACCGAATCTGGGGTGTATAGCCAGAAGGCACTTGAGAGTGCCGAGTGCATGGGTTTGCATTTGATTTCGAAGTAACCGTAGAGTACCTTACGTTTGCTTTGCACGGCAGCAGAGGTAAAGGTATGGTAGCCTTCGGGGGCATTGGGTACGTTTTCCCGTTTTCCTGTCAACACCAACCACCCCTTTTTTAAGGTTACATTTGATGGCCTGAAAAGAGAAGGTGCACGGCCTATCCACGTAGGGTTGGTATCGTACCATTTGATGGTATCCAATCGTGAACCGTTGAACTCATCGCTTATCGTTGGTTCATATTTCCAGTTGACGGCATCTGCGAGGGGAGCAGGTTTCTGACCTATTGGTTTTTCCATGCTTTTGCAGGCCACTAAAAACATAAGCATTACAGTTGCAAAGACCACGGGTTTGATCGCCTTCTTCATTTAGAGTGTGTTTAGGAATTAAATTATAAAAGACCAAGGCAGTTTTGATCGCTAAGAACGGTTTCTGTTCTTTTTGTTTTCACCAACAAAAACGAGAAGATATTCGAAAGTGCCCCGGTGATCGTACTGACCTCGAAGGCAAGTTATAAAAAATGCCTACCAATACCATAGGGAATGTAAGCGTTTTCTATACCCTGCGTGCAACGATTTGACGAATAATCTGAGTAGGTGGCACCATTGCCCACCGTGAATAGTTGAACAGACCCTAAAAACAGTTATTGATATGCGTATATTTTTGCCATAACAGTCCTATCTTTCAGAAAACATTGTTTGTACAAGACAGATGCTATTAAATAGTCCATTTTTTCAGGATGCTTTCTATGGCAAGAAGCCCATTTTGCCATTAGATGTGGCTATTCCCCTTGAAAAGTATTGTCCCTTGAACCTGTCGGTAAAAAACAAGGAGTTGAACGATATTGCTATTTCTGACCCCATAGCTTGTCAAAATTATATCGATGCTGTCTTGAAAAAGAATGGGGCAAGAGTAGCCTATGGCGGATATCTCGAAAAACGTGCTCTGTATGCTAATTCTGATAGATTTTCGGAAGGCGGCCCACGAAATATCCATTTAGGTATCGATTTTTGGTGCGAGGCGGGCACCAAGGTCATTGCCCCGTTAAATGGTACCGTTCATAGTTTCAAAAACAATTCAGACAAAGGAAATTACGGCCCTACCATCATACTCGAGCACAGATCGCCCATTGGTACCCTGTTTTATACCCTATATGGCCATCTTTCGATGGAATCACTTGATGGACTTTATAGAGACAAGCCCATAAAGAGAGGCAATGTCTTGGCCAGTTTGGGCACGCCCGATATCAATGTCAATTATGCCCCACATCTTCATTTTCAGTTGATTATAGACCTGCAAGGGCATTACGGGGATTACCCAGGGGTCTGTAGTCAAGAACACTTGAAATTTTATCAAAAGAACTGTCCAGATCCCAATCATTTATTGGGGTTTTCTGAATAACATATCGATAAACAGCGCACTATTTCGATATTCTGCAGATAGGCCATAAAACACTCATCGATGGTTTTTTGCACTTCATCGTTTTCACGGTTTTTAATCGATAAATTTCGCACTCGGGCGAGTTAAATCCCCGTCAGGCTGGGGCTGAGAGTACATTTACAATGTAAAAAGAACCCAGAATCATGAAAACAGTCTTGACCATCATAGCAGTACTTTTCTTCGGAGTTTTTACTTATGCACAAGATGCCAAAGAAATTAAGGTTGATAGTGTGACCTCAACTGTAGCCATCGAGAAAGTCGAGATCAAGAAGACTTTCAAGAAACGTCATGAAACTGCTCGATTGTACATGTTCAAGAATTCTAGGGTGAAAAAAGAGCTTTCTTTCAGAACCAAAAGAAACCGCGCCAAATTGGCCTAAACCTAACACAATGGTAGTTTTGATGCTTTCAATCTTTTTGATGAGTGCCCTCTTTGTGACAACATTTGTTTTTGTCGGATATCGCCTAGCCAAGAAAACCATAGACCAATAATCTGGTCATTTCTTATTTTGATCATCACTTTTCAAAGCGATATTGCCCTCACCGGTTTCGTTCAAATACACTTTTGACCGATGAAAAGAAAAACGGCTTTGTGCCGTTTGTCGAGCATTTTTTTCACTTTATCCATAATTGCGACAGATATCGAAAAATAAGGGTGTTTCAGCGATTCATTCGGTGGTGGTAATGCGCCCTCGCGTTTTTATAATAAAGACAAAACAAAACGTCATGAAAGCAATTATCACCATCATCGCAGTAGTTTTCTTCTCAACTTTCGCCTTTGCACAGAATGCCAAGACCGAGATCAAGGTTGATGCCATTGAGATGGGTGTTGTGCTCACTGATGATGTTTCAGAGAACACTTTTAAAGTTGAAATCAACAACGATAAAGAAACCGCTCGTCTTTACAAGTTTAAGAACTCTCGCGTAAAGAAGGCTTTGGTTTTTACCACTAAAAGAAACCGCGTCAAATTGGCTTAATTCTTTTAAGATATGCTGCTTACCCTTTTTTACCCGGTTATTTTATTTGGTAACCTGTTTTTTGCCGTGCCTCTTGTTTCTTTACGTCTTGCCTCGTAGATGTTTGGGGTCGTGTCTAAGGTGAAACCGAGGGAGGTGGGTTCATCCACGACCTTGTTTCCATGCCCTTGGTCATAATATTGCTACATCAAGACAAGAAACCGCATTTTTAATAGCTTGTATTCTATTCTGGAATCCTGATTTTGTCACCCAAAAAAAGCGCGTTCAAAAACAACCGATTGGTACCGTACCATGAGCCCCTAAAATTGGGATTATCGGCAAATAGAACGACCCTGCCCCGTCCTACCTTGCTCACAAGCAATGATGCCGATGGTTTTAGAAAGGTCTCCATGTTTTTTTTGGTGACAAAACCATCGATATGGGGATCACTTGAATATTTGGCCACCGTTGCATATTCGTTTCTGCTGGGGGCCAACCACACCGTATTGTTTTTGTACACGGGTATAGCTTTATCGCGATAACCAAAGGCCAAGGGATGGGTCATGTCTAAATCTACTTTCAAGATGATACCTCCAACTTCCTCTTTTCCAAGGTTTTCAGGGGCATCAACATAAGGTTTTCGTTCTACGGTCTTGGTTGAGTCTTTTTCCTCTTTGATCAATTTTTCTGTGACCAGTTTTTTCTCAACGACCCATTTCGAGGCCCTGCCGATGGTTATCAGGGTATTGCCCTTACTGACCCAGTCCTTGATTTTATTCAATTGGTCTTCGTTCAAAGCATACCGGCCCGATACCATGACCAAAGTGTTATATTTTTTTAAATCGACACGGTTGAAGTAGCGCATTGCTATTTTGGTGATGGGCATATGCACACGGGTATCGAGCAAATGCCAGACTTCGCCTGCCTCGTATGAACTTACCCCATCACCGATGAGCATGGCGGCCTTCGGTTTGGTGATAGGCCTAACGTAACGGCTACCCAGATCGATTCCTTTTGCATTATAACCCGTGTCGACGGTATAAATAGGTACTTCAAACTTTTTTTGGGCCTCTTTGACCACGGCAAAAACCTCATCTTCTCCCTTTTTCTGAAGACTCACCGGAATTACTAAGGCCCCGTAGTTGAATTTTTTATTTCCTTCGGAAGTCTTTGCCGTAAAAGGCTTGAACGAAGAAGAAACCACCAAGCCCCTCGATTGCAGGTGTTGCAAGGTGGCCACTGCACTGTAATCGTCATAATCGATCACATAGGCATAATCACTTTTTTTGACAGGGGTGATGTCGATCAAACTTTTTAGGTCGGTGATCTTGTCATCAAGGTTTAGATTGGTGACCGGCCGATACTTCATATTGTAGAAGTTCGCTATAGACCAGGCAGAAGCATCGTAGTACACACTGTCACGGTATTTGTCATACGTTTCAAAAAAGGTCTGTACCATACGATATTGGGGTTGGTTGGCGGGCACTACATATTCTTCTCCCGAACGATATACATCTACTTTGTGCAGCAACAACTTGTCTATGAATGCTTTCACCCGGTTTTGGTCGTAGGTATCTTTGAATGCATAGCCTTTAATTCTGCTTTTGGCAGCATTGTCTAAGGCACTTTTAAAAAAATCTTGTTGATATTCCCGCAATGTTGCCTTGTTTTCGACGGCTGCTTTGACGGTGGCCATAGTGGAGACATATTGGTTTCTGATGGTAAAGGGAAAGGTAATCTCGCCAAAAGCAGTTTTTTGCTTATGGCCACGTGAGCTGGCCTGCTCGAAGAGCAGTCCAAGTCCACCCTGCAAATCTGGATAAGAAGACCCATAACCGGGATAGGTGCCGTCAAAAACCTCTTTGGAGAAGTAAAAAGAACCGATGCTGTCCAATGCTTTTGCGAAATAACCCCCAAAGAGATTGTTCAAGTCGATATAATTTTCTTTGGGCATGATGGGGTTCAACGAGCCGTTATCTTTCATCGGTTCGAAAAAATAACTGCTTTGGGTGCCCATTTCATGAAAATCGGCCACCACATTCGGGTACCATTCATGGTACCAGGCCAGTTTACCGCGACTTTCAGGATGGATACCCAGAAGCCAATCACGGTTAAGGTCAAACCAGTAGTGATTGGTACGTCCGCGAGGCCAGTATTCATTGTGCTCGGCATCTTGCGAATCGGCCACTAGAGGATCG
>JANQOD010000240.1 GCA_028289745.1 Allomuricauda sp.
CAGTTCAACTATGGCAATCTTATCGGGCAAAATTTTTGGGCCCTATGGCTATTCCCTTTTGGATATTTGGTCTACAAGTCCGGTATTTTGCCCAAACTGCTAGGTATTTTCTTAATGGTCGGCAGCATTGGTTACTATCTGGATTTTTTGGGAAGGATAATGTTCGAGAACTATTATGATTATGCCGTTTCAAGCTATATTACCCTACCTGCGAGCATTGGTGAAATTGGCATATGCCTTTGGTTACTGATTGCCGGTGCCAAAACGGGCAAACCCACCACTACTTAACAGCGATCACATCAATTTCGATCTTGGCCCCAACGGCCAGCCCAGCCGCAGCATAGGTCGTACGGGCAGGTTTCTTGGTGAAGTATTTTACATATATTTCGTTAAAGGCCCTGAAGTCGTTGATATCGCTTAAAATCACGGTACACTTCACCACGTTGTCCAAGGTAAGGTCATGTCGGGCCAAAACTCCTTGAATGTTCTTGATGGCCTGTTCGGTCTCACCTTGCACCCCTCCTTCGGCCAGTTTTCCCACAGCTCGGTCCATACCGATCTGACCCGCCAAAAAGAAAAGGTTTCCGGCCTGTACCGCTTCACTGAACGGAGCCTTTTGACGCTCAGGGTCAGGAGATCTGTGAAAAATGATTTCGGTGCTTTCTTGTGAAAAAACAGTTTGCTGTACCGCAGCCACCATAAAGACGACCAATAGTGTTCGTAAGCCCATGACGTTCATTTTACCAACTTTTCTGGTTTGATACTAATTTCACAAATTTTCACGAATTCCGATCAGCATTCTAAGTAAAACTCCAAATTCGTATTTCTAACTTTGAATTTCCCTATTTTTATCGCAAACTCACCAACTATGGGCAACAAAGAGAAATTCTTTTCACACATTGAAAAAGGATATGCCATGAAAGGCGATTACATTACCATGGGAGCGGGCATGGTCGATGGTGAAACGGTCAATAGCGCCTTTATCAAAGTACCCCTGAAAACATTGAACCGTCACGGACTCATTGCCGGGGCCACAGGTACGGGAAAAACAAAGACCCTTCAGGTAATCTCTGAAAATCTATCTGAAAAGGGCATTCCCATACTGCTGATGGACTTAAAAGGAGATTTGAGCGGTATTGCCCAACCAAGTCCGGGACACCCAAAAATCGATGAACGCCATGAGGCCATTGGGCTGCCCTTTGAGCCTAAGGGTTTCCCTGTTGAAATTCTATCCCTTTCAGAACAAGATGGTGTTCGGTTACGTGCCACGGTCTCTGAATTTGGCCCCGTTCTCTTATCGAGGATTTTAGATCTTACCGTCACCCAAGAAGGTATTGTGGCAGTGGTATTCAAATACTGTGATGACAACAAACTGCCCTTATTGGATTTAAAGGATTTTAAAAAAGTACTGCAATACGCCACGGGCGAGGGCAAAAAGGAGTTTCAAAAAGACTATGGTCGAATTTCCACAAGTTCAACGGGCACTATACTCAGAAAAATCATCGAGTTGGAGCAACAGGGTGCAGACCTCTTTTTTGGTGAAAAGTCTTTTGAAGTCGATGACCTCACCAGAATCGATGAAAATGGTAGGGGCTACATCAACATCATACGATTGACCGATATACAAGACAAGCCCAAATTATTCTCGACCTTTATGCTAAGCCTTTTGGCAGAAATCTATTCTACCTTTCCAGAACAGGGAGATAGTGACCGCCCCGAACTGGTATTGTTCATCGACGAGGCCCATTTGATCTTTGAAAATGCGTCAAAGGCCTTGCTCGATCAAATCGAGAGCATTGTCAAACTGATCCGTTCAAAGGGCATCGGCCTGTTCTTCGTAACACAAAACCCTACAGATGTGCCCGATGATGTGCTGGCGCAACTGGGCCTAAAAGTGCAACATGCGCTTCGCGCCTTTACCGCCAAAGATCGAAAGGCCATTAAACTGACGGCACAGAACTATCCTGATTCTGAATTCTATAAAACCGAAGAGATTTTGACCTCATTGGGCATTGGTGAGGCGCTGATCTCAGCCTTGGACGAAAAAGGTCGCCCTACCCCCCTTGCAGCTACCATGCTACGTGCCCCCATGAGCCGTATGGATGTACTCACCAATACAGAGCTGAAAGAGGCCATTGGCAGATCAAAGCTCATCAAAAAGTATAATGATACCATTGACAGGGAGAGTGCCTATGAAATCTTAAATGAAAAAATCGAGAAAGCCCAAGAAGAGGCCGAAAAAGAAAAGGCAAGAAAAACCACTTCTCGCCGAACCACATCTACAAGACGGCGAAGTACCCGTATGAACCCAGTGGTCAAGGTACTGACCAGTGCCACTTTTATCCGTGGGGTCTTAGGTGTTTTGAAAAAAGTGATTCGCTAGGTTCGGGACCACTAAATCTTTATTGAGGATGAAAAAATGTTTATTGGTAGTTGTAATTTTGAACTTGATGCTTTTAAGTACCTGTACCGAAAAAGACACCGCTTTTCTGATTACCGAAACCAGTGTGGGGCCCTTGCAGCATACCACGCTTTTTGATGATGTGGAAAACACTTTTGTCCAAGACTCCATTGTAAAGGATACCTTTCGGTTGAAATCTGATGGCAGGCCAAGAAAAATAAAGGTTTTTGAAAAAGGTGGAAAGCACTTGCTCACTTTGAAGCCTTCGCAAGACAGTGTCCCCAAGGTAGAAAACATCCAGATTTTTGATAGTCGATACTCGACCGAAAGCGGTATCGGGCTGCGAAGTACTTTTAAGGACATTCAAGCCCGATATAAAATCAGAAAGATCGTGACCACTTTGAAGAGCGTGGTCATCTTTCCAAAAGAAAGCGACCTATATTTCACGATTGATAAAGAAGAACTACCATCAAACCTGCGATATTCGAGCTCAAACATAGAAGCGGTTCAAATTCCTGATGAGGCCAAGATCAAATATTTGATGATTGGTTGGGAGTAAAATTTGACCGCTCGTAATATGCCTAATGCTTGTGGTCATTGCTCAAACCAACCCATATTTTTCACGATTGGCCAACACCTTTGGGCTATTTTCCTGCATCCATTCCGTTAGGTTCAACAGGCGTTCAACATAGTTTTTACCAAATTCGGTCAAGCTGTACTCTACACGTATAGGTACCTCGGCATAGGCTTTTCTGCTGACATAGCCATCGGCTTCGAGCACTTTCAAGCGTTGGCTCAACACCTTGTTCGAGATACCATACACGTACTTTTTCAACTTGTTGAAGCGCAATATTGGAAAGTAGCCCAACCAAAGTAAGATCAAAATGCTCCACTGATCAGAGGCCACAGACATCACATCACGAACAGGGCAAAGTTCAGGGGGGTTCTTATAGTCTAAATGACCAAACATTTTTTCCAATTTTTTGGCCATTGTAATCTCTTGATTTTCAGTAACAGTTTCCATAGTACCACTTGGTTTTGGTGAAGTGACTTCTTTTTACTTA
>JANQOD010000256.1 GCA_028289745.1 Allomuricauda sp.
GTCAAGGCAAAAAATGTTTTCAATCGGGGGGAAGAGGGGCTTGAAGGTGCCACGGGAGATTACCATTATATGTATATATATGCCACCAAACCAACAAAGGTGCAATGCGAATGCCACTGGCAGCGCGACGTAACCGAGGAAGGATTGTCAGCTGTGGATCGCTTGGATTACGATTTGGAGAAAGGATGGAACTTGGTAAAAGTGACGCTGGTAAATACGCAACAGCTTGGCGATAAGCGTTATTTTACCGAACGAAGGTTTGAGACGGTTCGTACTGAGTTGAAAGAAACCCCTTGGTATTTTGTTTATACAAAAAACTACTGAAATTCATGAAAGCTAACGCCTTGGACAAGCTCATCCATTTGCTTTTTGCTTTGTTGTCGGCCACGCTGCTAGTGGTGATTTTGATGGCTTCAAAACCTTGAACGAATGAGACAATTACAACAACTAAGAAAATACGCGGCATTGGTGCTAAGCGTTATGACAGGCAATTTGGCCATGGCCCAAAATGGTGAATTGGTAGGGCTTCAATTAGCCAGGCCCCCTTCAACTTTTACGAAAGCAAAACCGCAGAATTTTGGCACCAAATTGACCTTTTTTGTCAATGACACTGCAGTGGTAACAGGTCTGACCACTTCTTATACTATTAAGAAATGGGCAACCGATACCGGTGTTGATCTAAAAAAAGAGCACCAAAAAATGGCTGCTGATACGGTATTGGAAGATTATCGTATGGCCAGGGACACAGCCTTACTTTCCAATAGGGGGTTCTATCATGAAAACGGTCAAGGGTTTTCTGTGAAGTTGCACAGTTGGGCACTGCCGGATAGTTTGGCCGCTTCCATGTCAATACATGCTGAAATTGAATATACAGTTATGGAGCCTGGGGAAGTTCTCATAGAAGACATTACCCATTTGGCGGGCAATTTTGGGTTTGAAACCATGACGATGGATTTTAAGGGGAATGCCATTGCGCTACGAAAGGCGGTCTATGGAAGAGGTGAAAACGCATACACCACGTTCAGCGGCACGGTTACGAATCAAGCGTATGAGTTTGCCATACAGAACATGCAATTCTTGGATGGGGAAGGCAACGTTCTTGATGAGCTGTATTTCGGGTTGAACAATGCGTACGAAACCAGAACGACAAAACGAGTTGACCTGTTGGGCACGGCCATCCTTAGAATGCGCTATAGAAAGCTGAAGGTTAAAAGGGCTGCGGTGGAGACCACTTTTGGAATGGGCTTTTAAAGGGGTCTGGCCACGATAATGCCAATATTGCTTTTGACCTTTTTCAAATAATCTACCAGCGGCTCTTTGGTAATGGTCACTTCCCCAGAAATGGAAGCGTGCAGCAGATGAATGCGTCCGTTCGGCATTTTTAGGGCAAAACCGGTATGGGTAACATCCAAACCTTTTATCGAAGTGGCCAAGGCAATGATATCACCATTATTGATTTTTTCTTCCACAGCTTTGATCTGGTCTTGGGGCAAAATGCAAAGCTCTTCCGTTGCAAGTTCTGCTTCGACCTGAAGCATTTTTTCAAAATTACCATCATCTTTCAAAAAGGGGTACAGGTCGCGATGGGTACCCATGAAATTGATTTCTTTTTGATGGATGGATCCTCCCAATTCGGGGGTGATGTCCTGTACCAGACCCTTCTCGCTATTGTTTCGAATCCACTCCGTAAAGTAATGTAAACGTGACGAATACCCATCTAAGATGCCATTGCGATACCGAATGGTTTTTAGCGTTTCGGCAAAGGTGTCAAAATCGGTATTGCCATGGCGTAAAAGGGTTGAAAAGGCCAAAACGTTTTCTACATAGGTGGTGCAATCGAGTCCGCGAAGGTTGATGACCAGGGTTTCTGTAGCACCGATCTCAAGTGTTTTTTCCACATAGGGGGTGCCCAAAAAGGTCTTTCCCACTTGCACCAGAGTATCTCTAAAAGACTGGGCCTTGAGCTGTTCAAGGACTTCTACTTTTTGTTGAAACAGCAAGCTGTCTTTGGGGTTAGCGGTAATCTGTGCCGATAGTGAGGCACATAAGAAGACAAAGAGAAGGGTAGGGTATTTCATGATCTAAAGTTACGGCCAAAAAGGCGATCGACAGCATCTATTCCCTAATAGGCAAAGTTATCGTCGACATCTACTTTAAAATAATGGTAAGTTGTATTTTTACGCCGCTAAAACAAAGGCTGTGAACAAAGGAGTT
>JANQOD010000258.1 GCA_028289745.1 Allomuricauda sp.
GCCCTATTGCCCACATGCAATTTTGAGTAGATATTCTTGATGTGGCTTTTTACGGTATGCGGACTCAAAAATGCTTTTTCGGCGATTTCTTTGTAGTTCAACCCTTTTGACAACATGCGCAATATTTCGGTTTCGCGCTCAGAAAGCGGATTCTCAATCACCCGAAATGAATTGATTATGCGCCTGGCAATAGTGCTGCTCATGGGTGCGCCGCCTTCAAAAACCTCTCGAATATGAACCAACAGTTCTGCCGGACTGGTATCTTTTAACAAATAGCCCGAAGCCCCTGCACAAAGGGATTCAAAGATGGAATCGTCATCAGATTGCACGGTAAGCATGATGATATCCAATTCAGGATTTTCAATTTTGAGTTGGCGTGTAACTTCGATTCCGGACCTGCCCGGAAGGTCAATATCCATCAAAATAATGTCAACAGGAAGGTTACCAATGGAAGCCAAGGCCGACTCCCCATCAGGGAATGCATATTTACAGGTAAAACCCGAAGATCCATCGATAATAAGGTTCAGGGTCTGACGAATCTCATTATCGTCTTCAACTATGGCTATATGGATATCTTGTATGGACATTACGTCACAAGTTACGTCTACTTATCAGAAAATTCATCACCCATATGGGGTATTCTATCCAGAACAATGGTCGTGCCCTTGGCAGAAGAAACCATCGACAACCGTGCCCCAATGCTTTCGGCCCTGTTCGACATATTTTTTAGTCCCCTGCCCTTAGATTTCTTATTGACATCAAAACCCGATCCGTTATCGCTAAATTCCATCTTTGAGAATCTGCCATTGGCACTTAAATTCAGATTTGCCTTTTTGGCCTGGGCATATTTAAGGCAATTGTTCATCGCTTCCTTAAAGATCATCACCACCTGTTTTTTGGTCTTAGGGTTCAACATGCGCTCGGTAAAAACCTCTTGGAATTCACTGGTCGTAAAATCGATATCGCTCTGTTCAAACAGGTCTTCACCAAATGACTTAAGCCTTAAAAAAGTATCGGCCAAACTGTCTTTTTGCGGATCTATGACCCAAAGTAAATCCCTAAATCCTGTAGAAAGTCCCTTGGTATTGGCCCTTATCTTATGAAAAAAAGGTCTTGGGTCTTCATTTCCTTCCAAATTTCGTTCGGCCATGGTCAAGAACATTGATATTTTGGTGAGCATAGAACCCAGTTCATCGTGAAAATCTGCGGCATTCTCTTTTCGCAACTGCTCCCGTTCATTGATTATGGCCGCTTCCATGGTTATTTTTTGTTCCCAATCGCGTTCTTTTTTCCTCATTCTGATACGGTACATTAGCACAATGACCGCAAAAAGAAGAAACATATAACCAAATAGCGCCCAATTCGTTTTCCAAAATGGGGGGCTAATGGTCACCTGCAACCGAATGGGATCACCAGACCATTGGCCAAGGCTGTTCGCCCCGTCTAAAATCAGCTCATAGTCGCCTGAAGGCAGGTTGTAGTAAGTCAGCTCAGCGTCGTTCCCCGTTTCAATCCAAGTCTCATTTGAAGGCAAAAATTTATGGCGGTACCTATTGAATGACGGGTTCAAAAAATCAAGGGCCGCATAATTGATCTTTATCGAATTTTCACGATGTGAGAGCCCTATTTCGCCATCCACTATTCTATCATATACCGAATTAAAACCTTCTTCTTTTTTACCGATACTCTCAAGGTCGGTAAGGGCAAGCCGAAAATTTGAGGTCTTTATGTCGCTATTTGCCCTGTGCGCAAAAATACTGATGCCATCGCGGCTACCGATAAACACATTATCATTTTCATCGATTAAAATTGAATTTCGGTATGGAATATTATCGACCAATCCGTTTTGTGCGGTGAAATATTCTTTTTCAACAAAGCGCTTTGAGGAGCTATCAAATTGCGTTTTAAGAACCCCATTGGTGGTACAGATCCATAAATGGCCCTTAGAATCTTGTTGTATGCCCAAAACGTACTCTGACGGCAGCCCTTCGGCATGGCCAAATTGGAGAAACCGATCTTCTTCGGGCAGGTAGAGGTTGAGTCCTCTTTGGGTGGCAATCCAAAGATTGCCCGAGCTGTCATTAAAAATTTTTTTAATCGAATTGTTGCTCAGGCTTTCAAAGTTGCCATAAGCACTGGTATAACCTTTAAAGGCCCCCTGATCAAAATCATCGATAAGCCTACTGACCCCACTGAAAGTGCCGATCCAAAAAGCGCCATTGGCGTCTCTTTCAATACTCATGGCCTGCGAGTTCACCAGACTTTCAGGTCTTTCATTATCATGGGCAAAAACTTCGATATTCGGTTGTTCTAAGTTGCCCTCTGGTAGGGTCAACTTCAACAATCCGTGATAGTTGCCGACCCAAAAGCTGTTTTTGTCGATCTGTTCGACCTCAAAAGACCAATTGTGTGGAAGTCCGTCTGCCGTGCTATACCTTACAAATTCACTTGGCTTTTGGTCATCGTCCAACTGGGTCACAAAAAGTCCGCCATCGGCGCCTATCCACAACCTATTCTCGGTATCGATGAACAAATCTCGCGAAAGCTGCATGTTCGTATCTTCAAAGTACAGGTAATTTTCAGGGCATATGCCCCGTAACAGGTCTTCTTTTTTAAACCGGTACAAAGCCGTTGAAGTGGTCACCCATATGTTTGACCTATTATCTTCAAGAATCGCATAAATACCATAAAAATTGGGCAGACAGTTTTCTTGATGCCTAGGCGGAAATGTCAATAACCTATCTTTACTCTTACTGAATTTGTACAAGCCATTGGTGTTGGCTGCCCATACATTATCTTGATGGTCTTTGAATACGGCTTTCACATCTCCAGACATTCCCAAAAACCCATTTTTTGGGACTATCTTTTTTTCGATCAAGCCACCTGACGTCCACCCATATTTTTTGAGGCCATTTTTCCAGGTGGCCAACCATACGTTGCCTTCATCATCGATCTCGAGATCCTGAATATGGTAATTTGGCATTGCCCCTTCTTCATCATTGAACCTACTGACCACCAACCGTTCTCTTTTATGGATGCCCTTTAACAGTCCGATAGAGGAAGCGATCAGCACGATTGAATCATTGTAGTGCCTGTACTGAAAAAAACTTGCGCTGTCAAGGTCAAGGTCTTCTTCACTTTCAATTGCCATGGGCCTGAATTCATAGTACTGGCCTTCCCTCAGTATGTATGGGCCCTCGTTGGTAGCTACCCAAATGGTACCCTCATGGTCTTGTGATATGCCCCAAATTGTCTCTTGGGCAATCTTGCTGTTGCCTCCCTCCGATAGAAAGTGTATGGGCGCGCCATCTTTTTCCAACAAAAAAAGGCCTCCATAGGTGCCTACCCATAACCTGTTCTGCACATCCTCAAAAATGCTCAGCACGTATTCTTGTGACTCGGTCGGATTTTCCACAAGCTTTATATGCTTCACCGTTTCCTTTTCCAGCACATGCAGCCCCATGGGCGTTCCGAGCCATATCTTATCGTCTGAAGCCGCAATGACCGTATTTATTTTATTGTCCCTTAAGCCAATGGTATCTTTCAATGCTGCCTTGAATGGCTTGAATTTTTTGCCGTCAAATTTAAAAAGCCCATTATTGCCCGCCACCCATATGAAGCCTTGGCTATCTTGGGCAACATCCCTGACAATACGTGATGGAAGCCCATTGTCATCGGCATAACGGGCCGTCTCATATAGCTGGCCCGAAAGCTGGCATACCGAAAACAGGAGAAAAGTCAACAATATTCTCATTCGACCTTTTGTATTCAATACTTATATACCTAAAGATACTAAAGGTCGGTAATTGTTTGGAAATTGCCTTGCGCTCAATGCCGTTGACGCGCCAAAAGTGTATTCTTCAACAGCATTGCGATGGTCATCGGACCAACACCGCCCGGTACCGGTGTTATATAGGAGGCTTTTTTGCCCACATTTTCGAAATCAACATCGCCGGTGATATAATAGCCTCTTTCGCGTGAATCGTCAGGCACACGGGTGATTCCCACATCGATCACCACAACACCTTCTTTGACCATATCGGCTTTTAGAAAGTTCGGAACACCCAATGCTGATACAATGATATCTGCTTGAAGCGTCAGCTCTTTTAAATTTTTGGTTCGGCTATGTGCAATGGTTACCGTGGCATTGGCCACCTTTCCTTTTTGGCTCATCAAAATACTGATGGGGCGCCCGACGATATGGCTGCGTCCGATCACAACGGCATGCTTTCCTTCGATATTTATGTCATATCGTTGAAGCAGCTCCATAATTCGGAATGGGGTGGGCGGAATAAAAGACTCCATATCCAATGCCATTTTGCCGAAGTTGGTGGGATGGAACCCATCTACATCTTTGTCAGGGTCGACAGCCATCAACACCTTTTGCTCATCGATATGTCTGGGCAAGGGCAGTTGTACGATATACCCATCAATATCAGGGTTTCCGTTCAAGCTTTTGACCTGTTGCAATAACTC
>JANQOD010000286.1 GCA_028289745.1 Allomuricauda sp.
ATTTTAGTATGGCTGAAGGAGAAAAATTGATACCTATCAATATAGAGGACGAGATGAAATCTGCCTACATCGATTATTCGATGTCGGTCATTGTGTCACGTGCCCTGCCAGATGTCAGGGATGGCCTAAAACCAGTTCATCGAAGGGTGCTTTACGGGATGCACGAATTGGGTGTTCGTTCAACCAGTTCCCATAAAAAGTCGGCTCGTATCGTAGGTGAAGTACTGGGTAAATACCACCCCCATGGCGACACTTCTGTTTATGACACAATGGTTCGTATGGCACAGGAATGGAGCCTGCGCTACATGCTCATCGATGGCCAGGGCAATTTTGGGTCCATCGATGGTGATAGCCCAGCTGCCATGAGATATACGGAAGCCCGTATGCGAAAAATCGCTGATGAGATGTTGGCCGATATCGACAAAGACACGGTCGATCATCAGTTGAATTTTGATGATTCGTTGGAAGAACCGACGGTGCTTCCCACCAAAATTCCGAATCTTCTGGTAAATGGTGCTTCGGGCATTGCCGTGGGCATGGCCACCAACATGCCGCCACATAATCTTTCTGAAGTGGTCGATGGCACTATTGCCTATATCGACGACAATGATATCGAAATCGATGAATTGCTTCAGCATATCAAGGCCCCTGATTTCCCCACAGGGGGAATCATCTATGGCTACGATGGTGTCAAAGAGGCATTTCATACAGGTCGTGGTAGAGTAGTCATGAGGGCCAAGGCGACCTTTGAAGAGGTTCAGGGAAGAGAATGCATCATCGTGACCGAAATACCGTATCAAGTGAACAAGGCCGAAATGATCAAAAAGACGGCCGATCTTGTCAACGACAAGAAAATTGAGGGTATTTCGACCATTCGTGATGAGTCTGATCGAAAAGGTATGCGAATCGTCTACGTATTGAAACGTGATGCGATACCCAACATAGTGCTTAACATGTTGTTCAAATATACCGCGCTTCAGTCTTCTTTCAGTGTCAACAATATTGCATTGGTGAAGGGTAGGCCACAATTGTTGAACTTAAAGGATATCATACACCATTTTGTGGATCACCGGCACGAAGTGGTTGTGAGAAGAACCAAGTTTGAACTCAAAAAGGCCGAAGACCGGGCCCATATTTTGCAGGGCCTCATCATCGCTTCCGATAATATCGACGAAGTAATCGAAATCATAAAGGCTTCCCCAAATGTTGAAGAGGCCAGAAGCAACCTTATCAAACGCTTCAAACTTACCGAAGTCCAGGCCAAGGCCATCGTTGAGATGCGACTACGCCAATTAACGGGACTTGAACAGGATAAGCTTCGCGAAGAATATGATGAGCTTTTGAAGACCATAGAAGACCTTAAAGATATTCTGGCCAAGAAAGAACGTCGGATGAATATCATCAAAGAGGAACTTCTTCAGGTAAAGGAAAAATATGGCGACGACCGTAGGTCAGAAATCAATTTTGCAGGGGGTGATCTCAGCATTGAGGATATGATTCCCGATGAGCAGGTGGTCATTACCATCTCACACGCCGGATACATAAAACGTACTCCCCTTTCAGAATATAAGACACAGCACCGTGGCGGGGTCGGGCAAAAGGCTTCCTCTACCCGAAATGAGGATTTTTTAGAGCATCTTTTTGTGGGTACCAATCATCAATATATGCTCTTTTTCACCCAAAAGGGAAAATGTTTCTGGATGCGCGTCTTTGAAATTCCCGAAGGAAGCAGAACCTCAAAGGGAAGGGCCATTCAAAACCTGATCAACATTGATCAAGACGATAAGGTCAAAGCCTTTATCTGTACCCGTGACCTAAAAGACGAAGATTATGTCAACTCGCATTACGTCATTATGGCCACCAAAAAAGGTACGGTCAAAAAGACCTCTTTAGAACAGTATTCACGTCCGCGGCAAAATGGTATCATCGCCATTTCGATCCGTGAAGATGATGAATTATTGGAGGCCAAATTGACCACCGGCACCAGCCAAATTCTCTTAGGCTTGAAATCGGGCAAGGCGATTCGCTTTGAAGAAAGCAAAACACGGCCCATGGGTCGCAACGCGGCAGGGGTCAGGGGTATCACCCTTGCCCATGAAAATGATGAGGTCATAGGTATGATCTCGGTACATAATTTTGAAGATGACATTCTTGTGGTATCAGAAAATGGCTATGGTAAACGCTCGACCATCGATGATTACCGTATTACCAATAGGGGCGGCAAAGGTGTGAAGACCATATCGGTCACTGAAAAAACCGGTAATTTGGTGGCCATAAAAAATGTCAGTGATTCAGATGACCTTATGATCATCAACAAATCGGGCATTGCCATTCGAATGAGTGTTGAAGATCTTAGGGTAATGGGGCGTGCGACACAAGGGGTCAAATTGATAAATTTGAAAGACAAAGATTCTATTGCAGCGGTAGCCAAAGTCATGAAAGATGAAGATGCCGTTGATGATACCGAACTGCGCAATATTGAGGTAAAGGGCGAAGATGGCATGGCTCTTGATGAAGGTAAAGGCGAAACAGATAAATAAACGAACACTAAATACTAAATTGCATTAATAATGAAAACTCGAATTTTAATAGCACTCACTGTACTGGCAACTACAGTGGGCCTTGCACAGAAAGATGAAATCAAAGCTGCTGAAAAGGCCATGAAAAATGGTGATGCCGCCGCAGCCAAGGCAGCTTTGGAAGGAGCGGCGTCAACCATTGATGGAGCTGATGTAAAACTACAATCGCATTATTATTTCATTAAGGGAAATGTGTATACCGATTTGGCACAAAAAGGTGATGCCAGTGCTTTTGAACCGGCAATCGAAGCCTATCAAAAAGTCGTTTCGGTAGAAGAGCAAAGCGGTAAGAGCAAATATACGGCTGACGCCAAACAGCGATTAGCGCAAATGACCTCCGATTTGGTCAATGCCGCAGTTGAAGACAACAACAATCAGAAATTCAAAGAAGGGGCTGAAAAACTCTATATGAGCTACAAGCTTAGCCCCAAAGACACCATCTATCTGTACTATGCGGCAAGTAGTGCAGTCAACGGCACACATTATGACGAGGCTTTGACCTACTATAACGAACTAAAAGATCTTGGCTATGACGGTTCAGAGATGAAGTATTCGGCGGTCGAGATTGCAAGTGGTGAGACAGTGGAAATGAATGCGCAAGAATACGACCTTTACAAAAAGTCAAATTCCTATAAAGATTTCAAGGAAGAAAAGACGCCTTCGAAAAGAGCTGAAATTGTCAAGAACATTGCCTTGATCTATCAACAACAGGGCAAAAATGAAGAGGCTTTGGCAGCTTATGAGGATGCCATTAAAAGTAATCCCAACGATGTGAACCTTGTCTTGAACAAAGCGAACCTCTATTACACCATGGGCGATAAGGACAAGTTCAAGGAATTGATGTCTGAGGCTTCGGCAATGGCTCCAGATAATCCTGATCTTCTTTATAATATTGGGGTCATCAATATGGAGCAAGGAAATATTGAGGAAGCCCGTGCTGCTTATAAAAAGGCACTCGAAGTCGACCCTAGTTATGTTAACGCTTTACTGAACCTTTCGACCACTTATGTAAATGAAGGCAATGCCCTTATCGATGAGATGAACACTTTGGGCACTTCTAGGGCCGATACCGAAAAATACGAAGAGTTGAAGCAAAAAAAGGATGATTTGTTCGAAGAAGGTGCTACGGTTTTGGAAGAGGCCCTTAAGGCAAATCCCGATAACGAAAGTATTCTTACCCAGTTAAAGAATATTTATGGTGCCTTGGGTGACACTGAAAATTTTATGAGGATCAAGAAGTTGTTGGGTGAGTAATAATTTCTCTGGATAATTTAAAAAAGGGCCTTGACCAAAATCAAGGCCTTTTTTATTGTACTATTTTCTTGATTACCCTAAGTTGGTGGGTATATCTATTGGTTTCAGTGTTGAAAATTCCTGTATGGTCGAGTCTATCGATTCTTACCTTTCCGTTGACATGAATGATGTAGTTGTCGGGCAAAATAATGCCGACATGATTGATAATTGCCTCCTTATCATCAAAAAAAGCAAGATCGCCCGGTTCGCTCTCTTCGATGAAACTAAGGGCTTGGCCTTCTTTGGATTGTTCTTCAACATTTCTTTTCAATTGATATCCGTTAATTCGGTACACCATTTGCGAAAATCCGGAAGCATCGACCCCAAAGGGGGTCTTGCCACCGCTGAGAAACGGTGCATTCAGATAGAGTAGGGCCGTTTCGACCAAGTTTTTCTTTTTCTTGGCTCCCGGCATTGCATTGCCCTCAAAGTGGTGCTTCAACAAATGGCCTCCGCTGGTAATCGAACCGAACAAAATGGGCATCAAGCTTTGATCGGCAAGAGACATATGGGCTATCAGGTCTTGCGATAATTCTTCTGCCCCAGAAGTCAATCCTTTATATTCATCTTCAGTAATTTCATGGTATTGCCCGTTTTCTACCCATCCTTCATGCTGGTCATAGGCGTTACGGATTTTCGACCAACTTTTTTGCTGCTCCAAAACTTTGAAGCCCTCCCCATAAAGCAATTGCGAGGTCATTTCGGCCATGTATTCTTTATCGGCCCTGATGGGAACAATACTTAAAGGACAGATACCGTACTTCATGAAAGCTGGCGCTGCATTTAACGTTCAAGAACCATTGCTGAGGCGCCACCTCCGCCATTGCATATCGCAGCTGCCCCTTTTTTGGCATTTTTCTGCTCAAGAACGTTCAACAACGTGACCAATATTCGAGCACCTGAACAACCCAGTGGGTGCCCTAAAGATACGGCCCCACCATTTACATTGACATTCTCATCGGTCAACCCAAGCAGTTTGATATTGGCGAGCCCCACTACCGAAAAAGCCTCATTGAACTCGAAATAATCAATGTCTTCAATCTTTAGGTCGGCCTTTGCCAAGGCTTTTGGCAATGCCTTGGCCGGCGCCGTGGTAAACCATTTGGGTTCTTGGGCCGCATCGGCATAACTGACAATCTTGGCCATCGGCTTTATAGAAAGCTCAGCGGCCTTTTCGGCACTCATGAGTACGAGGGCCGCGGCACCATCATTGATGGTCGAGGCATTCGCCGCCGTTACCGTGCCGTCTTTTGAAAAAGCAGGGCGTAAGTTCGGGATCTTTTCCATTTTCACGTTCTTGTATTCCTCATCCTCTGAAACGATAATGGGTTCACCCCTACGCTGCGGCACCTCAACAGAAATAATCTCATCTGCAAATTTGCCTTCATTCCAAGCTTCGGCAGCCCTTTCATACGATTGAATCGCAAAAGCATCCTGTTCTTCCCTAGAGAAATTATGTTCAACCGCACAGGCATCGGCACAAACGCCCATCCCATGTTGTTCATAGACATCGACCAGACCGTCTCTCTGCATTCCATCGACCAAAGTGGCGGGGCCAAATTTTTGACCATTCCGCATGTGCACGTAATGGGGTATTAAGCTCATACTCTCCATACCCCCAGCCACCACGATATCGGTATCGCCCAATGCGATGGACTGGGCCGCTTGCATCACCGCTTTCATCCCTGAGGCACAGACTTTATTGACCGTGGTACAAGGTACTGTGTCAGGGATACCGGCATATAGGGCCGCCTGTCGTGCCGGGGCTTGACCCGTACCGGCCTGTACAACATTGCCCATTAATACTTCATCTACCATTTCGGGCTTTATTTCCGCTTTTTCAAGTGCGCCTTTGATGGCAATTGCACCCAATTTAGGGGCGGGAACACTAGAGAGCGCTCCCATAAAACTTCCTATCGGAGTTCTTACGGCCGATACGATGACAACATCTTTCATAACCTTGTTTTGACTGCTGCGAAAATACAAATTTAATGTCAGGCGATTGGCATTCTTATCTTTTGAAAACCCTATCCTATATTTTTCTATTTTTGAAGCACACTGCTAAAAGATGGGAAAGACTTTAGATGGCTTTTATAAGAACCAATCGGTTATTTACAAGTATTTTCTTTATATCGTATCGGCTGCCCTTATTGTTTTCTTTTTTCCCAAAGGGGGAAAATTCAAATATGAATTTCAAAAAGGAAAACCATGGCAATACGAAAACCTATACGCTCCGATCGACTTTACCATCAAGAAAACAGATGAAGAAATAGCCGAAGAACAGCAGGCCATACGAGACAATGAAGTGGTGTATTATTCTTTTGACGATCAAATATTTCAAGATGTCTTGTCAGATTTTGAGAAGCGTCTCAGAAACACGAAAGATCAAGGCAATCTGACCAGTAATCAATACAACCGTTTTTTTGCAATTGGCAGTGAACTGCTTGACCAAGTGTATGAAAATGGAGTCTTTCCTTCGATTCCCACTGGTGGTACGGTGGCTTTGGTCAAAGACAACCAAGCCCAGACTTTGGGCAGCATATTTGTAAGAGATGTGCAAAAGGCCGAAACTTTCATTGAAGCCAAGATCAATGACCAGAATTTTGGGGTGGGATCTGGTATATTGTACCAAGCCCTTACGGAAGTTCTTAGGCCCAATGTACTGCTCAATGAAGAGCTCACACAAAAAGCATTGCAAGAAGAACTTTCACAGATATCCATTACCCGGGGTGAAGTCTCGCAAGGCGCATTGATCATAGCCAAAGGCGAAGTGGTCGAGTCTCAAAATCTAAAAATGCTCACTTCTTTAAAAGAAGAGTTTGAATCAGAGCTCTGGAAAGGCGACAACTTTTATTATATCATGTTCGGCTATGCGGTACTGGTCGCACTGGTATTGATGATGCTCTTTTTGTTCTTGAAGAAATATCGACCAGAAATCTATGCCAATAACAATAAGGTGACCTTTATTTTTTTCAATGTCATTTTGATGGTCTTCGTGACCACCTTGGTGGTCAAGACCAACGAGGCCTATGTTTATGTGGTACCGCTCTGTATTCTTCCGCTGATTCTCAAAAATTTCTTCGATGCAAGATTGGGGCTTTTTGTTCATGTGCTCACCATTCTGATATTGGGTTTTGTGGTGCCCAATAGTTTTGAATACATTTTCTTACAAATCATAGCGGGCATTGTGACCATACTTACCGTTTCAGAGTTGTATAAAAGAGCCAATCTTTTCGTATCGGTCGGTCAAATCACGCTGATTTATATTGTGGGTTATTTTGCCTTCCACATCATCCATGAGGGAAACATCAGTGGCATTGAATGGATGACCTTCGGAATCTTTCTGTTAAACGGCATGATCACCCTTTTTGCCATGCCACTCATATATCTGTATGAAAAAATCTTCAAGTTGGTTTCAGATGTCTCGTTATTAGAGCTCTCAGATACCAATTCAAAACTACTAAAGGAATTGGCAAACAAAGCCCCGGGCACGTTTCACCACTCACTACAAGTGGCCAATCTTGCTGAAGCGGCCGCCAATGAGATAAGGGCCAATGCCATGCTGGTCAGGGTGGGCGCGTTATACCATGATATTGGCAAAATGAACCGACCCACTTATTTTACCGAAAATCAGACAACAAATGCAAATCCGCATGATGATATGCCCCCTAAAGAAAGTGCGAAAATTATAATCGACCATGTCATTGAGGGCATAGAAATGGCCAGAAAAAACAAGATACCTGACAGGGTCATCGATTTTATTAGAACCCATCACGGCACTACCCTGGTCTATTATTTTTATAAAAAGCAGCAAGAAATGGATGAAACCGCCAAGGATTCTGATTTTAGATACCCAGGTCCCATTCCATTCTCAAAAGAAACCGCGATATTGATGATGTCAGATGCAGTTGAAGCAGCTTCAAAAAGTCTAAAAGAACCGACGTATCCGGTCATTGATAATTTCGTTGAGAAAATTGTGCAGGGTCAGATTGCGGCCAATCAATTCTTGAATGCCAATATCACTTTCAAAGAAATTGAAACGGTCAAAAAGGTCTTGAAGAAAAAGCTCACCAATATTTATCATTTAAGGGTAGAGTACCCTGAGTAGACGAAGCCTGGCCAAGTATTGACAAAAAGGTTGAAAAAAGTTGCTAACTAACATTTGAAAAGGTATTTTTGCATCCGCTTTTTAACGGAGTTCGTTTAAATATTGGAGAGGTGCCGGAGTGGTAACGGAGCAGATTGCTAATCTGTCAGCGCGTAAGTGCTGCCCGGGTTCGAATCCCGGTCTCTCCGCCAGAGTGAGCTTAGAAAGGCCCGCAGACCAACTGGCCCTTTTGCCTAAATGTCAACAAGACATTTTATAATGCTCAGCACGGGGTGTAGCGTAGCCCGGTTATCGCGCCTGCTTTGGGAGCAGGAGGTCGCAGGTTCGAATCCTGCCACCCCGAC
>JANQOD010000304.1 GCA_028289745.1 Allomuricauda sp.
GAATAAAAATCGGGTCGTAGCCAAAACCTTTTTTGCCTCTTGGCTTCTCGATGATTTCACCAGTTACTTTTCCAGAAAACATGAATCGTGCGCCGTTGAGGTTGAGTGCGATGACCGTTTCGAAATAGGCCCTTCGGTTTTCGGTCCCCTGCAATTCGGTCAGCACTTTTTGTACGTTGTCAGGGGCACTCTTCTGCTCACCCGCATAGCGGGCCGAATATACCCCGGGTCTTCCATCCAGCACTTCGATCAAAAGTCCCGTATCGTCGGCAAAACAGTTCAGATGGTACTTTTGGGTTACAAAATCGGCCTTGATTCGGGCATTTTCTTGTAGGGTAGTGCCCGTTTCGGGTATTTCGGTATGGCATCCTATCGAATTCAAAGAAAGCAATTCGATGTTTTTGGGCATGAGTGCCGATACCTCTTTGAATTTGTTTTGGTTATGTGTGGCAAAAACAAGCTTCATGGTCAAACGATAAAAGGATTTCAAAAGTAGTATTTTCGTAAACATGAAGATTAAGGTCATTCCCCCTTTGGTCATGGTTATCTTTGGTTTTTTGATGTACCTGTTAGATCATTTTTTGCCTTTTGGGGAGTTTGATTTCTTTGGAAGACCGCAAATGGCCATTGCCCTGTTCGCCTTGGCCTTGATTGTTTTTCTTCTGGCCCTGTACCGACTAAAAAGAGCCAAGACGACCTTAGACCCTATGCACCCCGAAAAGGCAAGTGTATTGGTCAATAAAGGGGTTTTCAAGTATTCGCGAAACCCGATTTACCTCGCTATGCTCATGGTATTGTTGGCTTTCGGACTCAAATTGGGAAATGCGTTCAATACACTTTTAGCGGCCGGGTTCGTGTATTTCATGAACCATTTTCAAATCAAGCATGAAGAAGAAGCGCTGCTCAAAAAGTTTGGAAAAGACTACCAACTTTACCTAAAGGCCGTTCGTCGTTGGTTCTGAATTGACAATTTGATAATTTCTGGGCGACATAAAAAACAAATTCGCACCATATTCCGTTTTACATTGCATCACTTTCCTTTTTTGATGTGACCGGTGTTTTTCGAGAGGATAAATTTTTACTTTTGAAACTTAATTTCTCAATTCAAGATGATAGAGGTGGCACGTAAGTATGTCTTCGATTTTGATAGTACATTGACAAGGGTAGAGGCCTTGGATGTGCTTGCAGAAATGACCCTGCAAGGTAAGTCGAGCAAAGATGAGATCATAGCAGAGATACAGCATATCACCAATATGGGCATTGACGGTGATATTTCGTTCACTGAATCGCTCGAAAGGCGCATCAGGCTTTTGAGGGCCCACCGCGATGATCTGGATGGACTCGTTGATGAATTGCGTCAGAAAATTTCGAAATCCATTGCCGCCAACAAAGAGTTTTTTGAGGAGTTTTCAGAAGATATTTATGTGATTTCCTGTGGATTCAAAGAATTCATCGATCCCATTGTAGCGGAATATAACATTCCGTCAGAGCGTGTCTATGCAAATACCTTTACATTTGATGAAGACGGGAATATTACCGGTTTTGACGAAGAGAACGTACTCGCCACGCACAACGGAAAAATAGAATGCCTGAAACAGCTCGATCTAGATGGTGAGGTTCAGGTAATCGGTGATGGCTATAGTGATTATGTGATGCGTGAAGCAGGTATCGCCCATAAGTTTTTTGCGTATACCGAAAATGTACATCGAGAGAAAGCGGCCGATAATGCCGATCACGTAGCCCCCAACCTAGATGAATTTTTGTTTGTGAACGATTTGCCGAGAAAAATATCGTACCCGAAGAACAGGATCAAGATACTGCTGCTCGAGAACGTGCACCACGATGCTTTTGAAAATCTCTCTGAGGATGGCTTTGCGGTAGAGATGGTCAAGCATAGCGTACCCGAGGAGGAATTGATCGAAAAGATCAAGGGCATTCATGTTTTGGGCATACGTTCAAAGACACAGGTGACCCAAAAAGTGTTGGATGCCGCTAATAAGCTGTTGGTGGTAGGGGCCTTCTGTATCGGTACCAAGCAGATAGATTTGGAATATGCCAAGAAAAAGGGCGTGGTGGTATTCAATGCGCCATACAGCAATACCCGTTCGGTGGTCGAGATGGCCATTGGGCAGATCATCATGCTGATGCGCAACATTTTTACACGAAGTACCGAAATTCATCAGGGCCAATGGAACAAAACCGCTGCCAATGCCCATGAGGTACGAGGCAAGAATTTGGGTATTGTTGGCTATGGCAACATCGGTAAACAGCTTTCTGTATTGGCCGAGGCAATAGGTATGCGAGTTTATTACTACGATGTGGCCGATAGATTGGCCTTGGGCAATGCCAAGAGATGTGCCACCCTTGAAGATCTGCTTTCGGTTTCCGATGTGGTCAGCTTGCATATTGACGACAACAAGGCCAATGAAAGCTTCATCGGCGAAAGAGAGATCAACCAAATGCGCGATGGTGCCCTGCTCATCAATCTTTCTAGGGGTTTTGTGGTCAACATTCCCGATTTGGTCGCAGCTTTGAAATCAGAAAAATTGGGTGGTGCCGCGATTGACGTATACCCATCAGAGCCGCGAAGCAATGGACGGTTTGTCACCGAGTTACAGGGTTTGCCGAACGTTATTTTAACGCCCCATATTGGGGGAAGCACCGAAGAGGCCCAAAAAGATATCGCCAGTTTTGTGCCCAATAAGATCATGGATTATGTCAATTCGGGCAATACCGTTGATGCGGTGAATTTTCCGAATATCAGATTGCCTCAACAGAACAATGCGCATCGTTTCTTGCACATTCACAAGAATGTACCGGGTATCATGGCGCATATCAATGAAGTATTGGCCAGGTATAACATGAACATTACGGGGCAGTACCTCTCTACAGACAATGAACTTGGCTATGTGATCACCGATATTGATAAAGACTACGACAAAGAAGTGACAAAAGCGCTCAAAAATATAGAGAACACCATTAAGTTCAGGGTGCTCTACTGATCGTTCCCTATTGATGATGGTAGGGTTCATTTTTGAGAATGGTAAAGGCACGATAAAATTGCTCAACCACAAAAAGCCGTACCATTTGATGTGAAAACGTCATCTTTGAAAGCCCCATTTTGCCGTTGGCCCTTTTATAGACCTCCTCACTAAATCCGTATGGGCCACCAATGGCAAAGACCAAGTTCTTGAGGCCACTGTTCATGTGTTTTTGAAGTAATGAGGCAAATTGCATCGAGGCATACTGTTGTCCTTTTTCATCAAGAAGTATCAACATGTCAGAGGGTTGTACATTTTTCAATAGCACTTCACCCTCTTTTTCCTTTTGCTGTCGCTCTGACAGGTTTTTAGTGTTCTTGATGGCCGGAACAATGACCAAGGTAAACTTCACATAGTGCTTCAACCGATTGGTGTAGGTGGTTATCAGGCTGTTCAGTTCTTGGCTGTCTGTTTTCCCTATGGCGAGCAATGTGATGGTCATGTTTCCAAAAATAACTCCTTTTCAAAAAAGGGCTACTTGACCACCCTTTTGTTTAAGGCTTATTTTGGTAATTTCGCAGTAAACTGTCCGTAAATGATATCCGAAGCACTATTTAAAAAAGAGCTGCATTTGATTATTTCCAATGCCATTCGCGAAGATGTAGGGGATGGGGATCATAGCTCATTGGCCTGTATTCCTTCAGAAGCAAAGGGCAAAGCGAAGCTTTTGGTAAAAGATGAGGGCACTATTGCAGGAGTTGAATTTGCAAAACAGGTTTTTGGCCATGTTGACCCAGAACTGTCAATAGAAATTTTGATAACCGATGGAACCCACGTAAAACATGGCGATATCGTGTTTTATGTAGAAGGAAGCTCTCAATCTATCCTAAAAGCCGAACGTTTGGTGCTCAACGCAATGCAGCGCATGAGCGCCATTGCCACGAAGACCAGACATTTTGTGGATTTGCTCGAAGGAACACAAACGAAGATTTTGGATACCCGAAAGACCACACCCGGTATACGTGCCCTCGAAAAATGGGCCGTGAAGATCGGTGGGGGCGAAAACCACAGATTTGCCCTATACGATATGATCATGCTAAAAGACAACCATATCGATTTTGCGGGCGGAATCACTAAGGCCATTAAAAAAACCCAGGCATATCTTGAAGCGATTGGAAAAGACCTTAAAATCATCGTTGAGGCACGAAATTTGGATGAGGTCAAAGAAATATTGCAGTCACAGGGCGTGTACCGTATTTTATTGGACAATTTCGACTACAAGGACACCAGAATTGCGGTTGAGTTGATCGGGGATCGATGTTTGACCGAATCTTCAGGGGGCATTGATGAAGAAACCCTAAGAAAATATGCAGCATGTGGGGTCGATTATATTTCATCGGGCGCGCTGACACATTCAGTATACAATAAAGATTTAAGTCTAAAGGCCGTTTAGATGTCCAAACCTATTGAAGAGCAATTGCAAAAGATTCCAGTGGTCAATTGGGCGGTGGCCCTATTGAAAAAGATCAGACTGAAAGCTTTTGAGGGCCTCTCATTTTATGATCTCATCGAGATGTACGTTGTGGGTGTCATACAAGGAGCTTTGTCGACACGGGCAAGCTCTATCGCATTCAGCGTGTTCATGGCCATTTTTCCCTTGCTGATCTTTTTTGTCACCTTGATTCCGTTTGTCATTCCGTATGTAAGTATCGGCAATGAGAATTTTGATGCGCAGTTTTTACTTTTTTTGGAATCTTTTCTGCCATCTGCGACCAGCGACTACTTCGGCGAAATTTACCAACAGATCAAAGACCAAAGAAGGGGGGGGCTGCTTTCATCGGCTTTTGTGATTTCCATTTTTTTGGTGGCCAATGGGGTAAATTCCATTTTTTCGGGTTTTGAGACGTCATACCATGTAGAGTTGACCCGTAACTTTTTTCGACAATATGCCTATGCCCTGATGGTCGGGCTTATATTATCGATTCTTGTTATGGTCGGTGCCGTGGTCTTTGTATATTTTGAATTGGTGCTTGAGAGCACAAATGAATATTTCAGTCGAGCTATCGGTTTTGATGTGGAAAAAGGCGACGCTTTTGTTGTGCAAGTGGCAAAAGTGCTGTTTTTCGCGCTCTTGTCATATTTGACAACGGCTATATTATATTATTTTGGCACCGCTGAGGGCAAGCAGGCCAAATTCTTTTCGGCCGGGGCTTTGATGACCGCACTGCTGTTTTTGTTGACCTCTTATCTTTTTGGGGTGTATGTAGAAAAAATAGCCCGATACAACGAGCTCTACGGAGCACTTGGAGGATTACTTGTATTTATGGTATTTATTTGGTTGAATTCCAGTATTTTATTATTAGGATTTGAGTTAAATGCGACACTCAACGCATTGAAAAAGAAACACGCTAAAAAACAAGAACCATGAAGGTGTGCCTGAAGATTGTTTTACTATTGTTGGCCTGTCAAGGCATACACGCACAGGATGTCTTCGGAAAATGGAAAACAATCGATGATGCGTCAGGAAAACCCAAGGCCATAGTGGAGATGTACCAAAAGAGTGGAAAAATCTATGGGGTCATTCAAAAAGTCTTGGAAAAAGGAGAAGAAGATGCTGTCTGCGAGAAATGCAACGGTGAGTTGAAGAATAAGCCAATTGTTGGCATTAATGTGGTTCGTGGCTTGGTCAAAAATGGGGATACCTATGGCGATGGAAAACTCTTAGATCCTGAAAACGGTAAAGAATACAGGGGCAAGGTATGGTTGAATCCTGATAATCCCGATGAATTGATGGTACGGGGTTATGTGGCATTTTTCTACCGCACCCAGATTTGGCACAGGGTAAAGGAGTAGGGGTATGAAGTATTTTGTAGATGTTGTATTACCGATTCCCTTAGCGCGTTTTTTTACTTACAGGATTTCTAAACAAGAATCAGATTTTCTCGAGCCCGGCATGCGCATCGCGGTTCCCTTTGGCAAATCAAAGATTTATACGGCCCTTTGCCACCAGGTGCACCAAAACCCACCAGACGCTTATGAAGCAAAGGAAATACATCAAATATTGGATGATGTTCCATTGGTAAATACCATCCAACTAAAACATTGGGAATGGATTGCCGATTACTATATGTGCACATTGGGTGAGGTGGTGAGAAGTGCGCTTCCCAGTGCTTTTTTGCTCGAAAGTGAAACCTTGATCTTGCCCAATAAAAACCAAGAGGTCAATGAAGCTGACCTTAGGGATGATGAATTTTTGGTCTTTGAGGCATTGCGGCACCAAGAGTCCCTTAAAATTGATGACATCTGTCAAATCATAGACCGAAAGAACGCATTGCCGGTCGTGAACAGGTTGCTAGACAAGCAAGTGGTCGTACAAAAAGAAGAACTGTATGAGCAGTATAAACCCAAAAGGGTACGGTTTGTCAAACTGTCGGGAGTTTACCAAAATGAGGAGAAATTACAGGAATTACTGGATGGTTTGACAAGGGCACCCCAGCAAAGCCAAGCCGTACTCTCTTTGTTTCAGCTGCAGGCAGAAACAAAAAAGCCCATCAAGTCAAGTAGTTTAGAGAAAGAGGGAAACGTCTCAAGGGCGGTCATCAAATCCCTGATCGACAAACAGGTTTTTGAACAGTATTATCTTCAGCGTGACCGGGTCGAACATCAGGGCGAAGCCATCAAAGAGCGGATGGAGCTGAACCGGCCACAGCAAGAGGCTTATGATTCGTTGCAGCTTCAATTTTCCCCAAAAAAAAGAGTGGCCTTATTGCATGGCGTGACTTCATCGGGCAAGACCGAGGTGTATATCAAACTATTGCAGCGCGTGGTCGATGAGGGCAAACAGGCCCTGTACCTTTTGCCAGAAATAGCGCTTACCTCACAATTGATCAACAGACTTCGTGACTATTTCGGGAACAAGGTGTCGGTCTATCATTCAAAATACAATTTGAACGAAAGGGTAGAGGTATGGAACAATGTACTGCAACAAAAAGAAAAGGCACAGATTATCATAGGGGCACGTTCGGCCCTCTTCTTACCGTATTCAGATTTGGGATTGATAGTGGTCGATGAAGAACATGACCAATCATTCAAGCAATTTGATCCTGCCCCGCGCTATCACGCCAGAGATGCCGCCATTGTGCTGTCACAATATCACGATTGCAAT
>JANQOD010000308.1 GCA_028289745.1 Allomuricauda sp.
TACTACGAATCAATAGGAAGAAACGGAAATTTCTTGTTGAACCTGCCCGTTGATGCCCGCGGACTTGTTCATGAAAAAGATGTCGAACAATTGATGGCCTTAAAAAAACAAATCGACCACGATTTTGCCGAAGAGCTGGCACAAGACCAGCAAATCGAGGCCTCAAATGTACGTGGCAACGGTAAAAGCTTTAACGCCGAAAAGGCCATCGATGGTGACAAAGACACCTATTGGGCCACCGATGACGACATAACCTCGGCATCCATTACCCTCAAATTCAATGAACCTACAGAAGTGAACCGTATCTTGCTGCAAGAATACATACCCTTAGGGCAGCGGGTAAAAAAATTTACGGTTGCCGCTGAAGTAGATGGCAATTGGAAGACGCTACACGAACAAACGACCATAGGGTATAAGCGCATTCTACGATTTACTACCACGAAAACTTCTAAGATAAAGGTCGACATCATCGAATCAAAAGGCCCCATCACGCTATCGAACCTTGAGTTGTACCACGCCCCCAACCTATTGGTCGAACCCACGATCTCTAGAAATCGAGAGGGAATGGTATCGCTTTCAGTACCCGATGAAAACATCGATATACACTACACCTTGGATGGAAGCCCCCCTACCCCATCCTCTAAAAAATACCAAGAGCCTTTCATTGCCCCAACGCCCGTTACGGTAAGGGCGCTGGCCGTAAACCCTGACAATGGACAACAAACCTCCATTGCAAGTGGTTATTTCGATATTGCGAAAAAAGACTGGAAAGTGGTAACAGCCCCCAAAGAATATGATTCTATTGTGCAAAATCTTATGGATGAAGACCCCAACACATTTTGGGCTACCGAAAAGAGGGAAGTCACCATAGACCTTGGCCAAGAATATGAATTGAAGGGCTTTACCTATTGGCCCAACCAAGAACGTTATCCGTTCGGCATCATTACCCATTATGAATTTTTGGTGAGCATTGACAACAAAGACTGGAAATCGGTAGCTATGGGCGAGTTCGGAAACATCGCCAATAATAGAATCGAACAAAAGATTACTTTTAACAAAATCAAGGGCCGATACATCAGACTGCGCGCCTTGAGAACAAATGGTACCGATCCACGTGTATCATTTGCCGAAATTGGAGTGTTGACCGCAAATTGAATATATGGATCTAGAACTTAAAGACAGGGTAATTCTGGTTACTGGTGGAGATAAGGGCATCGGCAATGGCATTTGCAATGTGCTTGCCGACGAAGATGCTATTCCCGTGGTCATTGGTCGCAAAGAAAAGGATGTGCTGAAAGCTGTCGAGGCCATCAAAGCAAAAGGTGGTAAAGCCTTCTTCGCCCTTGCCGAACTGACCGCCCCTGACCAATGTAGGGCCGCCATTGAAAAAACGATCCGAGAATATGGCAAAATCGACGGATTGGTCAACAACGCAGGGGTCAATGACGGTGTGGGCCTTGAGCACGGAAATTATCAAGAGTTCAAACGCTCGCTTGAACGCAATGTCGGGCATTATTATGTGATGGCGCACCACGCCCTGCCCAAATTGAAAAAAAGTAAGGGCAGTATCGTGAACATAGGTTCAAAGACCGCCGCAACGGGCCAAGGGGGCACTTCGGGCTATGCCGCGGCCAATGGTGCCAGAAATGCGCTCACCCGTGAATGGGCCGTTGAACTGCTTCCCTATTCGATACGGGTCAATGCGGTCATCGTTGCCGAATGTTATACCCCCTTGTACGAACGATGGGTCAAGACCTTTGATGATCCACAGAAAAAACTAAAAGAAATCACAAACAAAATTCCCTTTGAAAACCGAATGACCACAACCGAAGAGATCGCGAACACCGTAGCTTTTTTACTATCGCCAAAATCGAGCCATACCACAGGACAACTCATTTATGTTGATGGGGGCTATACCCATCTCGACAGGGCACTGCAACCATCAAAAAGTTGATACTATGACCAGACCAAAAGTTGTATCAAAAGAAGT
>JANQOD010000312.1 GCA_028289745.1 Allomuricauda sp.
AAAATAAGGATGCGACCGTTCTACGGTGGTCAGCCCATAGGGCGCATAAAACGCGGCGGTATCCAACACTTTGTACCAAGCCAGACTATATTTTGAATCATCGGAGGGAAGATTGAAGTACCAAGGTGTATAACCGATCAATTCGCGAATGCCTATAGGCCTGTCATTTTCGGTGTAATCACGCGGAAGCTGTGAAAAAAAATTCAAAGAATCGTTCCATAGACGATGCTCAACCAAATATTTCAGCTGGGCGGCTTTTTCACCAAAAATGTTTGCAACGCTATCACGTTCAAGACGGGAAGCCATCGTCGCAATGGCCTTTGCGTCACCGTACATATAGCTGTTTATGGTAGGTCGTGCCGCCAAGGCACTGAACTTTTCCTCGCCGTCATTGATGATCCGGCCACCTGCACTGAGTTCCATGCCATCCATATTATCATTCTGCCAGAACAGGCGGTCGGGTGCATCACGCCGTTCGCGCTCCCATCCTTCATAATTGGCAATCAGGTTGTCGAGATGCTTTTTTAAATAGACCGTGTCTTTGTGAACTTTAGCAAAACCAAGCATGGCATCGGCCACCCAGAAGCTATATTTTCTGGTATTGTCGGCCTCTGTTAACCAGTAGTCAACATAGTCCCTTATATACACATCGTTTTTTAACCATCTGCCCTCGTAAATATGGTAAGCGGCCGGACAATTAATCGTATTGTACTTGCCCGACCAAGAAACCTTTGGCAGAAATTCGGTGATTACAAACCCATTTGGTGTTTTTTTGAGGTGCTTTCTGAACGTCCACCAGCGAAAATAATAGGTCTTTTGAAGAGTGGTATCGGGAAGGTCAACCAATGGAATGTTGGCCTTCAGAAAAGCTATGGCCGAATCATTTGGTATGTATTGCCGATAGCGTTCATTGTCATCTTGATTGAATTTTTTGAAATAATGAACATAGTGACCAAAATGTAAAACTGAATCTGAGGGCATCTGGTCGTTACAGGAGAGTAGCAACCAAAATGTTATATATAACATGGTTGCCTTTTGTGCCCTTCCATAACCCATGATTCCTTTTTTATTTTTCGTTCAATACCTCGATTACCCCACGATTTGCCTGTCGTACGGTATCGATGCTTAGCTTGTCTACCCTTCGATCGTAGGTCATCAGTCCGTTGACCTCGCCCTCAACGTCTGTTGTCTGTGTGTAGATGGCAGCTGAAAAACCTCCTATCACCAATTTTTTTAAAATACGGGCGTACTTAACATATTCGTCGGTCACCTCTTTGGAGTTTTTAAACTTTACATAGCCCCAGTTTTTACCTTGTTGCCAAAGATGACCTTCCAAGGGCAGCCCGATACCACCATACTCGCCCAAAACCGTCACACGATCCGCATCGTACAGATATAGGTCTGGTTCAGGATAATTGTGAAGATCTAAAATATCACCTGTTTTGATATGATTGCCCCCACTGGCCGAATTGACCAGGCGCGAGGGGTCATGGTTTTTGGTCCAAGCAGTGATTTCCTCAGTCTTGAACTGGCCCCAAGCTTCATTGAAAGGCACCCAGACCACTATACTGGGATATGAATATAGAAAGTCGATGATTTCTTGCCATTCGGTTCTGTAGATTTTTTCTGATTCGGGAGTTCGCTGAAACTCATTGCCATCAAACATTTTCTTGTTCTGCCATCCATTGCTTCGGTCACCATTGGGCATATCTTGCCAAACCAACATACCAATTTCATCACAGTGCCTATACCACCGCTGGGGTTCGACCTTTACATGTTTTCGAATCATATTAAAACCGTATTCTTTGGTCTTGATGATATCGTGTTTTAATGCATCGTCTGTAGGAGCGGTATAAAGCCCATCGGGCCACCAGCCCTGATCCAAGGTGCCGAACTGAAAATAATCTTCATTGTTCAGCTGCATCCTCATGATTCCGTTCTCATCTTTCTTAGTGGAGATTTTGCGCATCGCGAAATAGCTCTTTATCTCATCCACGACTTTTTCATCACGTAACAATCGAACGGTCATATCATACAGAAAAGGCGATTCAGGACTCCATAATTTCGGATTCATCAGTTTTACCTCTACTTCTTCGCTGGCGGAAGCCCTTGTTTGTACCACTTTCGTTTGCCCATCGAACACCACAATTTCGATGATATCACCATATAATGCCCCATGAAGATCACCCGAAACCTTCACAGCCTTTAAATCGATATCAGGAGTGGTTTTGAGGGCATTTATACGGGTATCGGGAACGGGTTCTAACCAGACTGTCTGCCAAATGCCGGTTACGGGAGTGTACCAAATGCCCTTTGGATCGTTCACCTGTTTGCCCCGAGGTTGTGGACCATCACTGGTTGGATCCCAGACCCTTACTGTCAATTTCTGGTTTTCTAAGGCCAAAAACGGGGAAATATCAAAAGAGAACGGGGCATATCCCCCCAAATGGGAACCTATTTTAATATCGTTCAGCCACACATCCGCTTTCCAGTCAACCGCTCCAAAATGCAACAGAATGGATTCATGCCGCCAATTCTGGGAAACCGTAAACCTTGTTTCGTACCAGACCTCCTTGTCTGAACCGACTTGCTTCATCACTCCCGAAAGACTGGATTCAACAGGAAAAGGAACCAAAATTTTGCCATCAAATTTTTGGGGCTTTGGGCTTCCATACTCTGTAATGGCATACTCCCAAAGTCCATTTAAGCTTTTCCAATCGGTACGTACCATAATCGGTCTTGGATATTCGGGCAGTGGATTTTCTGGATTGACTTGGCCGGCCCATGGGGTCTTTATCTTCTCCCCTGCGGGTTTCCATTGTGCAGATACCGTGGAGATGATCAAAAGTGCCAGAAAAAAAAACCTTCTTTTTGCCATGTCGTTATCTATTTCAGGTTATATGTAGGAAATTCGGTAATTCGCAAGGTGGTGCAACCATAGGGTACCAAGGTTATCTCTTCTTTTTTGATGCCTTCACCATAATCGCCGTCCCAGTAATAGCCATCCCAAAAACCGGGAAAGACGGGTGCCCCATTGACTTCCTTCCACTCGGGAACTTTCACCCCCGTCAGTCGGATCTCTAGCGGAGCATTTTCAAGATTCCATGGATAACGGCCATCCCACTTGTTTTCAATGATCTGAGCCGACTCTGGCAGGTTGTCCAATTCAGATTGTATCAGGCCATAATTCCAGTCACTGGTTGCATAGACTTCATTGAACTCCCTATAAATATCGCCCCGGTTTTTTTTCCTTTCTTCATGGGTTACTTTTAGGGCATAGACCAAGGGACCCCTTTCAACGGCGGTTGAAAACTCATGCCATATAGAAGTCGTTATGGTCATGGGCATTTTCAGAGTTACCTTGTCTCCGTTCTGCCATTGTCGTTCAATAACGGCGACCTGGTTTTCAACTGAGACCTCAGCCGGGTCGCCGTTTACCAATATTTCTGCATTTTTTGACCACGAAGGAATGCGCAAATGAAAGGGAAAGCTGGCCACCCTATCAAGTGAGAACTCAAAATCAACATTTTCTTTAAACGGAAAACCTGTGGTTTCGGTTATTGTCAAGTTTACACTATCGGCCACTAACAGCGATACCTTGGCGGGCGCGTACATGAGGGCCGCCGCCCCACCATCGGGTGTGGCATAAAATAGGTTTTGCACGAACTTGGGCCATGATTGGTGCATATTCGTGGTACAGCAAGGGTAACCTGAAAGTGTTCCGAACACAAAATCGGTTCCTTTGTGGGAATTGGTTTGAAACGAAGTTTCCAATCGGTCGCTCAATTCAATCTGGTTTGCGGCCTGAAAATATTGCCTTGTGGTAAAATCGTCAGAAGCCTGTGGGGGCAATGCATTATAGGCAATTCTTTCGAGCAGGTCGGCAAACTCCATATCGCCTGTTATCTTAATGATGCTCTCTAACGAGAACATTCCCTCTGAAATCGAGCAGAACTCCACCCCTTGTACCGGGTTGGTGCCATGAAGCGGTTCATCGCCCCCATACATACCTTGTGGCTGTCCATGGTATTTCTTGATATCTTTCAAGGCCTTTTTTACGGCCTCGACATAATGCTGTTCATGGCTTTTTTGATAATATATGATGGGAGCCTTCAACCCTTGCGCCAGATTTACGGTATGGATGCCCCCCAACTTTGACACGGTCAAGTCGTTGATTTCGGTAGAATCGAAGGGATATCTCTTCAATTGGGTATAATGCCAAGGTGTTGTTGGGTCATTGTAATTTTCTTCGTTGGTAAAAATGGTCGTCCACGGAAAAGTCTGATCTTGTATAATCTCGCCCAGGTCCAATAGAAAATCATCACCCGTTATATTGTAGAGCCAGTACACTACCTGCAGGTTATCGGCCCCACGCCGGTTCGCCCACAAGGTCAAATGATCCAAAGGGCTAATGGGAAGCTCTTTCAGTTGATATTTGAAGTATTTGGTCAGTACATCGATGACGCGTTCATCGCCGGTGGCATCATAATATTGCTGCAAAACTTTGAGCATCACCATTTTTGGCCACCAATCTTTGCGATTGCCCCGTTGCAATCCTCTTTCAGGCTCGGGTTCGGTTTCGAAAGGAACAGGACCAATATACCCTTCTTCAGTTTGGTTGTTCAGCACCCACTCGACCCATGGCCGCATCTTTTTCTTAAGTGCTTCGTCATCTAAAATGTAGGCGAGGGGCAACAGTCCATCAATCCAATACGGACCTCTTTCCCAACCATCGCCATCGCCCCCCAACCAACCGTTTCTTGGGCCTACCACCTCTGGATAAATGCTGTCGAGGTTGCCGGTCATGCCGTTGGCCATGTGCCTTAGCTGCTCTTTTAGCCAGCCCTCGGGCTTGATATTCCCCAAAGGAAGCTCTAGATAGGCCATGGGTTTTAAAGGACTGCGATTCTGCAAGTAAAGAGTGGCCGATCGCGAATCATCTGTTCGGCCATCGTTTTCTTTTTTATTGTTGCAGGAGAACAAAAAGAACAAGCACAATGAGATAAGGGAAATAACTTTCATTACTAATCGTATGTTTGGTTAATTAATGGCAGTGTTTTGGTTCATGATTAATAAATGTACAAAATACGTTTAATATTGCAAAAAAAACATGCTACGCCGCCTTATCCCATACGTAATGAAATCTGATTGATCGGCCTACTTTTTCACCATGCCCTGTAAGCAAAGACCTTTACCCCTTCATTGTTTCTGCTCACAATTACAAATTTGGTACCGTTGGGCCCACGCAGCACTTTGATGTCTCTAGATTCACCATCTACCACGAAGCCAGATACGGCGTGGGACAACTCTCTAAAATTTCCATCTTGGTCAGGAGACAAATAGGTTCCATAGGCGGCATCAGACCGACCCATCGCCGGATGGTTGCCAAAAAAGTTGCCCACGACCAACACATCGATCTGGCCATCATCATTAAAATCATCGGAAACAAAGCCATTGATCGCTGAAAATTGTACTACTTCGGGCAGGGAATGCAGTTTGTATCGCCCCTCTTCTTTGATAAGGTATGAGGAAGCCAACGTCTGTACTTGAGCATGGTGTCCTTTTTTTAACTGTTCTTCGGGAAATATCTCAGAAAACGAGCTGTTGGCAAATTTTTCATAGGTGCGATAGCTTCGTTTGACGTTAACAATCTGATCTGCCAAAAGATCCAGCCCTGCGTACGGCCATCGTTTTTCATTTTTATAATAGGAGATAATGGGATCTGTGCTCAGGTTGCCATCAAAATCATGTATATAGATATCAATGGGCTGTTCGATAGAGGCCTGTAAGTTTGAGTTCAGGCCAAGATTGCCCAACAGCACCTCTTCTTGGCCATCTCCATTCAAATCGGCCAAGTCTACAGTATTCCACCAACCAGCGGTGTTCTCAAGTTGTTTTCGTTCAATGGTGCCCCCATAAAAGCCATAGATGGTAATGGGCATCCATTCGCCCACTATAAGCAGTTCTTTTTGGTCTTCGTTCCATACCGCATCGGTGACCATGCCAATACTTCCACGGTGTTCGAGCAGTGAAATAGAAGCATCTACAAATTTACCATTGCCCCGATTCAGGAAAAACTTGCTTGCCGCCGGAAGCCCATATTTGGTCGGATATGCCCGATTGCCTACAAACAAATCCATAAGGCCATCTTCATTCATATCAAAGGGCACGGCACACGATCCATTGAACTCGGTGTTTGGTATTTGGTAGTTCTCGACATACGAAAAATGACCATTGCCGTTATTGGTATAGAGCCTGTCTTTTAGCACCTCGCCCTTGAACACCTGCCCCCCTCCACTGACCACATATAGATCCAGGTCGCCATCGGCGTCGGCATCAAAAAAAGTGGCCGCAGTATCTTCATGCACCCAATGTTTGTCAAAGATGGGGATCTTCTTTTTTGAAAAAACGGTGCTGCCACCACTGTTCTGTATATACAAAGCGCCTGCCTGGCCTTTGGCACCTCCGATATAGAAATCATCCAACCCATCATTGTTAACATCGCCCACCGCCATCTTCGGACCTTCAGTGGACAATGTGCGTGGAATCAATTTCTCGATATGAAAATTGGTAAAGACATCTTCTTGATGCACAAAATCAATGCCCGAAGATTTGCCGATGTCTGTGAGTATGGTAGTTTTTTCCCTTTCAGGTCGGGAGGTGACGGGTGAAGCGTCTTTCCATGACAGTTGCAGCTTGTCATTGGTTTCAATATTGGCCAAGGTCTGTTGGCGTCCATCGGGCCAAAGCACCTTGAGTGAATCTAGGTTTTGAGCAGTTCCCAATCCGAAATGAACAGTATTCGAATGCTTGCTGGACAACCACCCACTGGTCGGCTTGTTTTCTTGCATTTGCCGCTTTCCATTCACAAAAACCGCAATGCGTGTTCCGATGCCCCATTTGTTTTTTGGGTTTCCGTTCAGTTGTACCAAAAGATACCGCGCACTGTCTTTTTTCGAAGTGTTGTTCTCATAGACCGTGGCCCTTTCGTTTAAATTATTGGTTACGATATCCAAATCACCATCATTGTCTAGATCCAATACAAGGGCACCGTTTGAAAAACCCTTTTTACCCAACCCCCACTCTGCTGCCCTATTGGTGAATTTGCCGGTTTCATTGGCAAAAGCATAATTTACGGCTGAACCTTCGGGCATTTTTTGTAGACCCTCCATAGGCGACAGACTGTCCATTTCAATTTCATTTGCCGTATAGTTGGTAAAGTCAAGGTCGTTGGGCCTTCACGGAATGCCATTGGTAATATATAGGTCTTTAAGCCCATTATTGTCTAAATCCCCGAAAATCGCCCCCCAGCTCCAATCGGTCGCCTCCAACCCTTTCAACTGCGCGATCTCACTGAACACCACCTTAGCCGGCTCGAGCAATTTACCCCGGTTCAGCTGTAACATGTTTCGGGAATATTGATAGTGATAGCCAAAATCGAGCTTATAGTTGAAAATGTCATATGGATCAACACCTGCCGATCGTTTCAGAACCACCTCATCTTCTGGCTTCATGTCTAAAGTGAAGATATCCATCCATCCATCGTTGTTGATATCGGCGATATCAG
>JANQOD010000355.1 GCA_028289745.1 Allomuricauda sp.
TTGAACAGAAAAGGCATGAAGGCAGCAACCTATGATGAAATGTTCAAGGTTCAAACGGTTATTCCCCAAGATGAAGGGGATGACGATTTTCGAGAAGGATGGGAATCTTATTTCGGGTTGGGCATTCATATGGAAAAGACCCCCTACGGCCCTACCTTCGGACATGGCGGCAATAATGGGGACTTTAAATGCGAATTCAAAATGTATCCCGAGCAACGCTCAGGTTTTGTGGTCTTCACCAACAGTGATCAAGGCGATACCTTGCACAATGATTTGAACCACCTATTATTTACCGGAAAATTGGAGGAGTCGAACTAGGGGGCATTGAGATTGGGCAAAAACTTAAAAATCATCCTTCTCCATCAATTCCTTGATCTTGCGCTCTTCCCAGCGTTTGCCCCAAAGGGGGTTGTAGCCAAAGGCTTCCATACCGTGCATGGTCAAACCAAAGCCCCAACCTATGGTCGGAAAAAAGGCCCAGAGGAAATCGGTAGTTCTGAAGTTCAACCACCACAGAAAAGGAATCACGGCACAATAGGCGATCAAATTGCCATAAAATCCCTTGATGGCCTCTACTTTCTCCTTGGCTTTCAAGTAACGCTTTTCCTCAATATGATCCTCTTGGGTCTCCATCACCGAAACCTGCTGTGACAGCATGGGCAACCGCACACTAAACACTCCTCCTGAATTGGAAATCTGCATTTCACGATCTGTCAAAATGGAATACCGCTGTCTAATGTTCTGCAGCCCTACCCCACTGCTCTTTTTTACCACCTGTTTTTCTTGAATATTGTTCCTGACCACCAACATACCGTTTTCTTCAAAAACCTTTAAATGAAGGGGTTTTGAAGTGGTGACCACATTGTGTTTCACTGCATTTTCCAACAACAATTGTAACGAAAGTGGCACTATTTTGGCCTCGGAATCGGAAGCCTTTTCAGGTATCTCAAAATCAAGGCTGTCTTCAAAGCGCATCTTTAACAATCGCACATAGGTTCGGGCAAAGTTTAGTTCTTCATCCACAGAGACCAGATCTTTGTTCTTTTGCTCAAGTACATACCGATAGACTTTTGACAGAGAAGTGGTGAATTTTTGGGCTGCATTGGGGTCTTCTTCTATCAAACTGGTCAGTACGTTAAGGCTATTGAACAAAAAGTGGGGGTCTAACTGGTTTTTGAGGGCATCAAACCGGGCAGAGGCTGTTCTTGCGATAATCTTTTGTTCTTTGACACGGTTTTCTTGCTTGTACTTGATGTAAAAGAACGCGTAAAAGATTGCCGAGACAACTAGGGCCACTAGAAGGGAATAGTAGTAATATGACAGCTTTTCGTTTGAGATAAACTCATCAAAAGCCCGCTGATAAATGCCAACAAAAAGAATTGCCCTGGCAACGAAGATGGCCGCCAACGAAATCATCACATTGCCACTTATACATATGGCCAGGCGTTTAAAGCCATAGACGTTTCTGCCAAAACGCCTGAAATAGTATATGAAAAGGTAGGCATTGGCCATATAGATGATGATGGCGAAAATCATGTTTTCGTAGTATTCTTTCCACAAACGGGAAAGGCTTAAACCATCATCAAACTTTCCAGAAACATAATAAATGCCCAGAAACACAATGAATATCGCCGTGCCTACAATAATTGATTTTGTAAGTTCTCTTAAGAATATTCGCATGTCGTTTTATACTCGTTCATCACTCACCACACTGTTCAAGTACGGCTTTGGCCCTGTTTTTTCCCCAAGAGGGATAATAGGGCGTATCGTTGCTAAAATTAGCGAAAAGTTGCAAAGCCTTTTCCACGTCTTTGCAATAGGGCGTGGTATCTTGCCCAAAAAAACGGGCTGAGCCCATATCCCATTCGGCTTTTGAAAAGACCACCCGCGGGTTAGCTGGGGCAAGTTCCAAGGCTTTTTGGTAAAGTTGGGCATTTTTTCCTGAAAGGGTCATTCCGTAAGTGGCGCCATCAAAAGCGATCCAAGCCGTGTTTATCATTGCCTCCATGACCAGAATTTCACCATTATCGGGAGATATACGCTTGGCAATATCGATAAACTCTTTCGCCTTTTCGAGTTGTTGGGTCAGTTTCTCCACATCTTTTTCGCCAAAAGAAGCGGTTGTATTCACCAAGGCCACATAGTAATAGGGAAGCCAGTTGTTCTGCTCGGCCATGGCTATGCGCTCAAATAGGTTTGAGGCATCCAAATTTTTTTGTTCTGACCAGAGCTGAAATGCTTTTTCCATACCCTTTGTGTATTTGTCTTGGGCATTGCTAGCGATAGAGGTAAGAAATAGGGTCAAAATGATTAGCTTTTTCATGACTGTTCGTTTTTATTTATTTAGGGCAAATATGCTTGATATTACCACTTCTAGACAATATGACTTACCGAATTGTGATTTTTAGCGGATGAATCGTTGCCGACCTAAAGATTGTTCAACTGGTTACTTTTCTTATCGGCGCTAATGGTCCAGAAAAAACCCACAAAAAAGAAACTATCAGCGGCTGGGCGTAACGCATGCCGTTCAAAAATGCCACTTGCATTGGGCGTGTTGGCATATCGGTAATTATTGATATTGTCAAAGCCGAGTACGTTGTTGACCGAGAAATACAATATTTTCTGTTGATCGATCAAATAGGCCCAATTGACGCTCAGATTGTTGAAGGGTTTCGTCTTCTCTGCAAAGAATTCTGGGGAGTTCGGATCGTTATATGGCCTACCCGACCCAAACAAATATGATAACCCTACCTGTGAACGGAGCTTATTCAACCAGTATTTGGTCACGACTGAAAAACTGTGTTCAGGGGCAAAATTGGGTGTTGCCGCCTCACGAAAGTTCTTGAAATCGCGTTCTGTGCCCAAATAGGAATAAGACACCCAATAATCTAAATTTTGAATGCTTTTATTGTCTCGCCAAAATACATCGATTCCACCGGCATAGCCACTTCCTGAGTTGCTAAAAGTAGAATTGAACTGCGGCATTTCGGTGTCAAATTTGATCAGGTCATCGTAGTCTTTATAATAGGCCTCAGCCCGAAATGTCTTGCCCTCGCCCAAGAATTGATAATTTAAAATGTAATGTGAGGCCTTTTCTGATCGCAATGATTGGTCATACCGCAAGATCGCCGTCAACGGATTTTGGTAAAAATCACCGTAGGCCAGAGAAAATTGGCCCTTTTTTCCTGTTTTGTAGGCCAAGGAAACGCGTGGCGACAAGGTGAAATCTTCAAAAACCGTGCTGTATTCGCTTCTAACGCCCAACTTCATGGCAAAATCATTACTGAAGAAAATGTCGCTCTCTACAAAAGTTGCCCATAATCTGTCATTATAGCCTGTATCAAAAGCAAAACCATCGGTAGACGTAAAAGTCTCTGAGTAATCCGTTACAAAGTACTCTGTGCCCACGGTCAAGTTAAGCCTACTGCTAAACGTCTTCTTGATTTTTGCCTTGAGATGTGAAGCTATTTCTTCGGTATCGATGGCATCTTCGATTATGCCCACTTTATTGGCATCCCATGAAAGGCTGGCCCCAGTGTTCAATGTCCATTCCTTATCGAAGAAATATCTGTAAGAGGCATTGAAGTACAGATTTTTATTGGTCAGTTGAAAACGAACAAAATCCTCAAAATTGATATCCTCTTGTGCGATATCCAAATGGGCAAGGTTAAAGCCTGTATAGCACTTGAACATGCCTTTTTCGCCTTTGCTTCTGAACACCGCTTCGCCCGCAATGGACTCATACGGACTGTTCCATTGCACACCTTGTGTTGAGGGTATCAAAGTCTCATAGGGAGCTAGATTGATATACTGAGTGTTCAGGCTAAGCGATTGGTCTCCCCAAATTTTGGTATGGCCTATCCCCGCACCTACAGACATGGCCGAAATATCGGTTTTCTCTTGGTCCGGCACATCAGTAGTGTTCAAAAGCAGCACACTGGAAAGCGCTTGGCCATATTCAGCAGAATAACCCCCGGTACTAAAGGTAATCCCTTTGAAAAGAAAGGGAGAGAAGCGGCCCCGTGTCGGAATATTGTTCGCCGTTGCATTAAACGGTTGGAAAACCCGAAGACCATCAATAAAAACCTGTGTCTCACCCGCATCACCACCCCTGACGAACAAACGGCCATCTTCATTGATGGTCGTGGTACCCGGAAGCGTTTGCAAGGCAGCAACAAAATCGCCCGCTGCCCCAGCAGTGGTGACAATATCCAACGGTTTGAGCACCGAGACCTTTGAGTTATCGCCCGCTTCAAAAGTGCCCGCAGTGAGCGTCACCCCTGTCAATGAGTTAATGGCCTCGACCAATTGAATCTGTAGATCGGTAAAATAAGAAACATCACCCACTTCGTAATGGGGTTCAAAAGAGAGCATTGAAATGACCAAGGTTTGGGTACCGGTTTCACCGGTCTCAAAACTAAAGTTGCCCCTTTCATCGGTAGAGGTGCCATCATAGGTGCCCTCTAAATAGACATTGGCCCCAACAATAGCCCTTTTTGAACCATCGGTGACCGTACCCGAAACAGTGGTCTGGGCAAATAGGCAATGAAAAGAGAACAAGATAATCAGGTAAATCGGTTGGTTTTTCATGACTGCCCGTTTTTTGATTTGAAAAAAATTGATAGCCCAAAATTGTCATGATAAAATCTTGAGTGATAAAAAAAGATGCCGAAATGTTATATCTGGGGGATGGACTGTTACTTACCCCATTTCACTACCTCTAGGGTAAAAATCAATACGATTTCTTTTATATGTCATTAAAAATGAATACCTTAAAAAAGGTTCAATATTTTCAAATCATGGGAAGAATAAAGCAGTGGAATAAATGGGCCAATGCCCATGCCTATTACCCCATAGATTTATTGAGAGTCGCGCTTGGGGTATTTCTCTTTATGAAAGGCGTAGATTTCATGTCGAATCCTGAGCAGATGAGGGCGCTCATGCAACCTTTTGGAAAAATACCGGGGAGCATGACTTTCCTTCATTATATCGCGCCCGCCCATTTCGTTGGGGGCTTTTTAATTGTCATCGGATTGCTCACCCGATGGGCCGTTGCGGTACAGATCCCTGTATTGATCGGAGCAGTTCTGACCAACTTTCTTGGTGAGATGAACACCTCAAATCTCATTATGGCCTTAGTTACCCTTTTGGTCTGTTGTTTTTTCTTTGTTTATGGTTCGGGCAAGCATTCAGCAGACTATTATCTCAAAATGCAGCAATAACCAAAAGCATTCAATGTTTGTTTTTATATGGTGTGAAGCCTTGCCAATAGGTCCTCCTTAAACGATTTACTGACCGGAATCGCTTTCTTGTCGATTTCAATATGATTGTCGCCCAGCACGTCTATACTTGAAATGTTTATGACATATGATCGGTGCACACGAACAAAATGTGTTTGGGAAAGTTCCTTTCCAATAGTTTTGAGCGTACCCACAACAAGATGGCGACCGTGGCTGGTCACAATGTTGCAATAATTTCTTTCAGCTTCGATGTAGAAAATATCTTTCAACATCAATTTGATCATCTTGCCCTTGTGGCGCACAAAAATGCGATCGTGCATCACCTGAAGGCTTGGCCCTGTTTTGCCATTGGTCTCAGCACTATCTTTGATTTGTTCGACGGTCAATGCAATAGTGCGCTGAAGGTCAAGCTTGTTGAAGGGTTTGGAGATAAAAGCATAAGGATGCGTTTCCTTGGCTTTCAAAAATGTGGAATCATCGGTATTTGCCGTAAGATAAATAATCGGAATATTTTGGTTTTGCTGAATGGCCCTTGCCGTCTCAATACCGTTCAGGTGCCCCTTTAGATTGACATCCATCAAAATCAAATCTGGCGGATTGGCCTTGGCCGTTACAACTGCTTCTTCACCCCGTGATTGAATACCGATCACCTCGTATCCTAAATTTGATAACTGCAGCGAAATGTTTGCTGCAATGATCATATCATCTTCCACAATCAAAATACGTGTCTTTGGTTCCATTCAGGCTGCTTTATGGTATTGAAATTCGAAGAAAACCGAAGTACCCTCATCAATGCTCAATGTCATTTTGCCATCTAGCTGCTGGGTCAATAGTTTTATAAGTTGGGTGCCAAAACCCTTTCTTTCGTTTTGGTCTTCTGCTATATGCCCAACACCATTATCTGACACCTTCAGAAATAGGTGCGTGCCCTTCTCAAAAAGACTTAGCACTATACGTCCATTTTTTTTGTTCGGAAATGCGTACTTCATCGCATTGGTCAACAGTTCGTTTACGATCAACCCAACTGGTATGGCCATATCGACATCAAGTTCCAATTCATCCATCTCGCAATGCAATGTAATATGCTCATTGGCCCCGTAAGTGGCTATGACATAGTTGCCAAGATTTATAAAATAGTCTTTCATTTCAATGGCCGCCAAACTTCTGCCCTGATACAGCTTTTGATGGATCATGCTCATGCTCTGTACCCGTTGTTGGCTTTTCTGCATGGCTTCCATCATATCAGGGTCATTCATCTGTGCCGATTGCAGTGACAACAAACTCGATACAATCTCTAAATTATTTTTGACACGATGGTGTATTTCTTTTAGCAAAAACTCTTTTTCTTTGTTTTGTCGTTGTAACAACCTATTCTTTTTTACATTGTTCTGTATTGCCTTGTAAGATAAAACAAGTAATAGTAGAAGAAGACCCGATATGATCATGACAAAGGTCTGCCGTGTTTTTTGTTTTTTGATATGCGTCTCTTGTTCTATAATGGTACCTTCTTTCTGTGCAACATCAAATTCAGTCTGCAGTAGTGATATTCGTTGATCGGCCTCAGCGGTAAAAATCAAATCTTTTAATTTGTCGTATTCTGCAAAAGCCAAGTACGCCTCTCTATAGTTATGGTTGCCGGCATAGGCCTTGCCCAATGTTTCATATGCCTGACTCAGATAGAACTCATCACCAAATTCATCTGTGGCTATGGTAATACACTTCTTTAAGCTTTCAATGGCACTTGCATATTTACCTTGCAGGTTCTGCAATTTACCGATCGACAGCCAAGAACGCATCACCATAAAATTATTGTTGTTCAGTAGTTCTGCATACTTTAGGGCGTTGGCCCCGGCAGCCTCGGCTTTTTCATATTCGTTTAAATAGGCATACAGGTCTACCAACGAAATGTATATATCGCTCAAATTGTTATAAAATCCATAACGCTCACCAATAGTGATGGAATGCTCGTAGTAGTTTAACGCCTTTTTGTATTTTTTTAAATTCAAATAGTTGTTGCCAACGACATACAAGGTAAAATCATAGTCTAGGTCGTTGATATTTCTTTCTTCAAAAATTTCCAGTGATTTGAGTCCGTATTCAAGACCCATTTTAAACTTCGATTGTTTCCAGAAAAGATTACTAAGGTCACTGTAAGCCAGAGCGATGGCTTTCTTATCTTTCAGCTCTTCGCCAAACCTTAATGATACAAGGGCGTAATCGGCAGCTTTGTCAAGTTCTCCCCTGCGCTCATAGACATAGCCCAATTGGGTGTTCAAAAAAGCCAAATCACTTTTTTTTACTTTTCTTTTTGCCTCTTCCAACACCATTTCAGCATCTTCGAGCTTTTCCATTCTTAGCAAAATAGCTCCCTGTATGATCTGAAACCGCCCTTGCCAAAGCATGTCCTTTTTTTGTTCGGTAAGCTTTAAACCTATTTCTGTATAATCCATTGCCATGACCAGATCCCGGGTGTGCAAATAGTAGGCAAGGTCACTGAGCATTGAAAACTTCAGGGAGTCTGGCCGCGCTTTAGGGTAGGCATCTTTTAAGATATCCAAATAAGACGCCCCAAAATTATCGGTGTCGACAAAAACCTTTTTGTAAGGCTTTTCGCTGTTTAGGTCAATAATCTGACCCATAACAATACTGCAATTCAATAGAGAAAAGAAAGAGAATAAGGCGGTTGTTGGCCAATGGTTTCTCATTTCGGTTGATTTGCATCCGGGGGAAACGAGGCAATTAAATATACGTTTTTTATCGGCATTTTTCACTCGATAACCAATAGTGCCCTTTCGGACAGTAAAAACGAAGGTTCGTCCTAAGGCCCTTTGTCCGAACAAAACAAATCGGTTATTTAGTTCGCAATAGTTCAACCGATTCCCCCAGAGCGTATAACGATGAGATATATTACGGTAATACCCGTATTGCTATTCGTGCTGCTTACTTGTTGCAATCGGCAGCAAAGGCATGAGCAAGAGACTTTGTTGGCCATGGAAAGTACCATTATGAACAATCTCGGTGCTTTTATGGATTCTTGTTGGAACAAGGGCAATAGCGAAAGTTTAACCACCATATCCACTGAAAATTTTACCCGACACCTAAACGGTATCAGGGTTGCCGGTTCACAAAAGGAAATGCAGGCCCACATGGCAGTATATTTTACGGCTTTCCCTGATTTAGAGGTGGTTTTTGACAGCGTTCACATAAAAGACAACAAGGTTTTTATGCACTGGACTTCTACTGGAACGAACACCGGGGTGTTCGGTGAGTTTCCCGCGACGGGAAAGAAGGTAAAGATCAACGGACTTTCACATCTGTATTTTGATGATATGGGAATGCTATATCAAGAAGATGTGTATTTCAATGAACTAGATCTGTTGCAACAACTGGGGTATACGTTGAATCCTCCAATAGTACATTAACCAATTGAAAATCAAATAAATAATAATTAAAACCAAAATCGATGAGAACACTTAAAACAACGCTGTTAATTATCATGGCATTGTGCATAATGCCCGGCTTGCTACAAGGGCAAGAAAAAAAGACCCAGGCTTTTTGGATCCACGAAGACGTGGTAAAGCCGTCTATGGTCGATGATTATGAGGCCATTTGCAAAGACCTTACCGCAAATATGAAGAAGCACAATATACAAGAGATCAATGTAATCGTCTCGAACACAATCGATGATCGCTATATGTGGGTGAGCCCAATATCAAGTATGGCCGACATCGAGAAACCGATCTTTGCCACACTTGCCGAAAAAATGGGAGGCACCGCAATGGCCGACTTGTTCAATAAGATGGACAAATGCTATGACATTGAACAGAATTACATCATACATCTAGATGAAGAACTTTCTTATATGCCTGATGGACTGACATTG
>JANQOD010000376.1 GCA_028289745.1 Allomuricauda sp.
ATTAGTGGTCAAAGAGTGAAATTCGGTCGGTTTGATGATTTTTTTGAAGGGGATCATAGCAATTGATTTCTTTTGGCAGTAAAGAGATGATCACACTTGAATTGTTACAGTTTGTTGAAGCTGTACAGGGGAAATCTTTCGAAACCATTCGGGAGGGCAACAAGACCAGTGCTGTTGAAATTATAGATTCGTAGTGCCTTTAAACCGTACTTTTATGGCGAATGACCCAAGTTCTTCAATTAGCTTCTAGATGCTGTACCAATTCGATAACGCTCTTCGGATCATCAAAATCAGCATTGTGTTTTTTTACCAAGTTTTTGAAGTCATTCTTTTTATCGGGATACAACTTGGCCAATTGTTTTAGGCTTTTCAGTTTTTTCAACTCCCCATTTTTCCTGATCCAATAATATCGGTATGGTTTTGTATCGTACCCCATGGGCAATATCACATTATAAATCTGACTTGCATTGTTTTTGAGGGAATAGGTCTCGGAACCTGAAGTTTGGGAAGTTCTACCCCCTGGGCCATCGATTCTACCTGGATACTTGATATGGCATTTGTGTTCGATATAAAACTCGGGTTCTGATCCGTTCATGAGTTCAAGAAACCTGCCGTCATATTGAACAAATCTTCGGTTGTCGATGATGACGGTGTCAATTTGTTTGACCTGATCACTGGTGATAGCCATTTTATTGCCCTTTTCTTCAAAGATCATCTCTTCTGAGGCCGCGTTGTAATTCAGTACCGCTACATTTTTTACCCCACTTTTCATCAAAACCTCACCTACCGTAAATTCAGGAAACACATAGTGCGATAAGCCTTCCGATTTCTTTTGTGCATGGCATGGTATAAATAGGAAAACAATGATGAAGAGGCCGATAACTTGTTTCATAGCATATGGTTTTGGGTTATCGAAGATAAGCAAAAACAACGTCATTATCGGGCTTGGGCCTTGGTCAATAGTGCTATATAAAATCCGTCAAAACCGCTCTCAGACGGATAGACGTGCCGTTCGTTGACCAGCGTAAAGTTTTGGCCCTCGGGGGAGGCCAAAAAGGCTTCGACCTGTTGATCGTTCTCTTCTGGGAGGATGCTACAGGTGGCGTACACCATTTTACCATCGGGCCTGACCATCTTGCTATAGTCTCTTAGAATTTCTTGTTGGATGGTTTTTACCGTTTTCAAAAAATCGGGCTGCAACTTCCACTTGGTATCCGGATTGCGGCGCAATACACCCAGACCCGAACAGGGGGCGTCGAGCAAAACCCTGTCAGCCTTGCCGTGCAGTTTTTTGATCGCTTTGGAAGATGTGATGGGCCGTGTTTCCATATTGTGCACATCATTGCGCCTCGCGCGTATCTTAAGCTTTTTGAGCTTACTTTCGTAAATGTCCATCGCGATCAATTGGCCCTTGTTCTGCATCAGGGCGGCCAGATGTAGTGTTTTGCCACCTGCTCCCGCACAGGCATCTATGACCCGTTGCCCAGGCTCGACCTCTAAAAAGGGCGCTACCAGTTGTGAAGAGGCATCCTGTACTTCAAAGAGTCCGTTTTTAAATGCTTGGGTCGTGAACACATTTTTGCGTTCGCTCAGTTGTAGTGCATCGGCATGACCGGGCACGGTCTTGGTCTGAATGTTTTCTTCTTGTAGCAGTTGTTGTAAGGAAGCCTTATCGGTTTTGAGCGTATTGGTGCGCAAAATGACCTGGGCCTGTTTGTTCAGCGCGGCGATTTCTTTCGTCCACCGTTTTTCGCCCAAGGCTTTTGTGCCCAGTTCATCGATCCAATCGGGGATGGACTCTCTATACTTCCTGATTTTTGACAGTTCGTCGAAACGGCCTTTGATACGGCGTTCGGGGGTATTTTCCAATTGTTTCCAATCGGGTAGTTTGATGCCCCGTAGCACGGCCCAGACCGCAAAGAGGCGAAACAGGGCTTGACGAGGGTAGGGGGCATGTACCCCGGCAATTTCATCATATAGCCGCCGCCAACGTACCATGTCATAGGTGGTCTCGGCGATAAAACCACGGTCACGGGATCCCCAGCGTTTGTCGTATTTCAAGACTTTTTCAATGACCTTGTCAGCGTATTCGTCCTCATTGAAAATGAGGTTGAGGGCATCGATAACGGCAAATACGAGGTTTCGGTGTAGGCGCATACTTAAAAGTGGTGTGCAAAGGTAAGGAAAGCTTTCTTTTCAGAAGTGTTTGGGAATATTGAAGCAAATCGAGGCGTTGTTCGAAGGTTCTGTACACAACCTTCAAAAAGGAGAGATTGAAGGTGTTATCACTTCCCTCCTAAAAAGGAGGGACCGAGGGAGGTGTTATCCATCCCGGCCAGAAATAGGAGGTAGAGTCTTGTTGTTTTGTTCAAAAGTCAAAATATAGTCTTCAATGGCTCTTAAGACATTTTCCACATCATGAAAAACCTGATAATCGGAAAACCGAAGGACATGGATTCCCAATTCATTCAAACGTTTTGTTTTTTCGACATCTTTCTGCCAGACCTCCACTATTTGATACGAATAGCCATCCAACTCAATGGCCAATTGAAGGCTGTTGCAAAAGAAATCAACGATATACTCATCAATTGGCTTTTGTCTATGGAAATCAAAGCCGTACATCTGATTCCGCTTTAATCTTTGCCAAAGCCGTATCTCAGATTTTGTGGCATTGTTTCTCAACTGCCGTGCCAACGCTTTCAATTTGGGATTGTAGGTAATTTTCATTTGTGGAAAGTTAAGCATTACATTTTTACACACCCCTCGATCCCCTTTTGTTAGCGGGGAGGTTTTCTTCTCTATTTTTGAACAAACCTTCAAAATGAAAAGAATCATTTTTGCCGTACTGTTTGTTTCCTTGCTTGTCGGATGTGTCGAAAGGGAACTGAATTATACTTCCGTAGACATCGAGATCGTTTTTGAAGATTCGGTCAGTATTCGGGCCATTACGTTTTTAGATGGCAAGACGCTGGCCTTTGCGGGCAGTAGGGGCATGTTCGGTACGGTCGATTTGCAGACACACGCCGTAAGAAGCAGTGTACAGCGGTATGATACCCTCATGCCTGAATTTCGTGCCGTGGCGGGCACCTCTGCAGATTTCTTCATGCTCTCTGTGGCGAGCCCGGCATTGCTCTACAAAACAGGGAACAGCGGCCAAATGGAACTGGTCTATAAGGAAGAGGGAGAAGGTGTTTTCTATGATTCGATGACCTTTTGGAACGATAAAGAGGGCATTGCGGTCGGTGACACGGTCGATGGCTGTCTGTCGATCATCATTACCAGGGATGGCGGTCACAGCTGGAAAAAAGTACCTTGCGAAGAATTGCCCCCTTCGAGGGTGGGGGAAGGGGCTTTTGCCGCTAGCGATACCAATATTGCCATAGTAGAAAAAAGCACTTGGGTGGCCACTACCGAAGGGCGGATCTTTTTTTCTATGGACAAAGGAAAAAGTTGGGAGGTTTTCAAAACCCCTATCATTAAAGACGAACCGACCCAAGGCATTTATTCGATCGACTTCTATGATGAAAATCTGGGCTTTGGTATCGGAGGGGATTATACCCAACCGGAAGCGAATACAGCGAACAAGGCCATCACCGAAGATGGTGGCAAAACGTGGACACTTGTTGCCGATGGGCAAGAGCCGGGCTATAAAAGTTGTGTGCAGTTTGTGCCCAACTCAAATGGACATAATCTGGTAGCAGTTGGTTTTACAGGCATTTCCGTTTCCAATGACAGCGGAAAAAATTGGATTTCCCTTTCGGAAGAGCCGTTTTATACGCTACGTTTTTTGAACGATTCCATCGCCTATGCCGCAGGCAAAAATCGAATGGCCAAACTCGTCTTTAAATAGAAAAGGGTGGCAAACGCCTCCCTTTTCTTGACTAACAACCAACCAAACAATCTAAAGATTATACGGTAACCACGACAAAATGCCGTCCTGACTTCTTATACCAGATCCCTTTGTGCTTATACAGTTTTCTGCCGTTTACCACCACTACTTTATTACCTCTAGGCAGTGCCCTGACCTTGATGCCGACCGGAGCGGCACAGACCACATACTTTCTGCCCCTTGCCCGGTACCAAACACCGTCGGCAAAATAGTAATTGGTTCTTTTGTGCACGATGATCTTGGGCCTGTTTATGGTGGTGACCACGGTACCGTGTTTCGGATAGACCCTTACCACGGTTCGCTGTGCTTCAACGGTCAATAATGCTCCGAGCAGTGTTGCGGCCAGCAATAGTATTTTTACCTTTTTCATGACGTTTCTTTTTGGGTTTCTATTTCTTTGACCGTCAAACCTCAAAAGGGTTTAAACCTTTTCGGGCTTTTTCGATGAACTGCCCAAATAATACCTAACAAAATCACAAAGCCACTGATGGACAGTGGATTGACTTTTTCAGTGATCGACCGTTCATCGGTCGTCTCTATAGTGCCGTTGGCCGAAATAGTTCCCCCACTCAGGATATGCCTGATCTTTTTGTTACCATACCCTATGTTCACATAATTTTTGATGGGGGTATAGACCTCGGTAAAACTGGTGATTTCAATCGCATATTGCTCTAAGCTCTCCGTAAGGTTATCCAATGAAAAGCGAATGGTCGCATCGTGTGCTGTCAAGGCCGCATTTTTGAAGGTCAGACCGACACGTTCACCATTTACGTAAAAATGTATCGTGCTTTTCAGGTAGGCCGATAGTTCGGTATGATGATCTGAAACCACGATCATGCTCTGGTCGGCCAATTCTTCATTCAAATGCTTTAGCAAATCAACCGCGGTCTGGGGGGTCAGATGAATGACCAATTCTTTTTCTTCATACTTAAAAAAATAGCTTACCTCGTATGGGTTATGTGCTTTGGCGGCATATGTTGCAAGGAAGAACAAAAATACGCCCGTGATGCAAAAATGTCTCATAATGCCTAATTTCCAAAATTGAAACTTTGATCGGGAGTACCTGAAAAACAAAGGGGCGATGAAGGGAAATTATCCGTTATCACGTAGTAATATTCGTTTTCCGATTCAGGTGTTTTTCCAAAACGGCCATTGCACTCATCCAATTCAGAAATTCCATCGACATACTCGTAATCATTGAAATAGTAGCCATCTGGACAACCGTCAGGAGCGGAAATGCCATCGCCTCCCCTAGGTTCGGTCTTTAGCTGGTAACCGCTTTCAAATGCAGCAATGGTGTTGCCGTCATTGGCATACCCATATTTGTAATAAATAGGGAATCCGTCCGCGGCATACCCAACCTTGATCATTTCCGTTCCGTCGGCGTTCAGACCATCGAGATAGTTTGAGGGCGTTCCGTGATAATGGTACCTGCCCGTGGGCTGTACGTGCGCATTGTTGCAATCAAGGCCCAAGTCAGTGGTCGATTGCAGGGTAGTGATGTTCCATTCCATGTTCATGGTCCCTGTTGAGCCTACAAAGAACTCAGCTGTGTATGGGTCAACGGCCACCCCAGAAAACAGCACTCCGAAAGTATATCCTTGACCGATGGTAATGTCATTGGCCAGTTCAGGTTCTGTCGTCATGGAGAAAGTTTGGGACGCCTCTGCTATTGTATTGGGATTGCCACCGTTGGGAAATTCTCCTACCAAATGGTCTGCCACGCCATTGATACCAATGGTGCGGGTGTTGCCAGAGATCGATTCTGTATATCGTGAATTGACTCCCAATTGTGATTGGATGTCAATACTGCAATCTTCTGGATCTAAGTTGATGGTGAACAGACTGCTTGTGTCGCTGCAATCTAGTGTAGCGGTACCATCTTGGTCATCTTCGGTAGCCGAATCATCTGATGAACAGGCCATGATCAGTGAAACAAAAATTAAGGAAAGTGCTTTTACTGTCTTCATAATAGGTTAGAATTATAGTTATGGTGATTCGACTGCATTTGCGTGACAAGGTTTAGTCTGAACACAAAAAAAAAGGGCTTTTAGCCCCTTTTTAACATAAGATTGTGATATAGCTATCAGCCTCCCCGTTTTTTACGAAACTGGTGTAGCAGGCGTTTTTTGAAATCTTCTTCCGCTTTGATGAGCAAGAGTGTCTTCTTGGCAGAAAGCACCTGTCTAACCTTATTGAGGTACTGGGTATCGGCCTTAAGTTTTTCGGCATGTAGCGCCATCAATTCATCCAACAGCTTTTCAGCTTCTTGATCGCTCAAGTCAGGGGCATCCATCATACGGCCTACCAATTGCCGACGCTCTTTGCGGCGAAAAGTATCCATACGTTCTTCATGCTCGTTGTATATGGGCCAAAATGACTGGGCCTCTTGACTGGTCAAGCTCAAGCGTTCGGTCAAAAAGGCCACTTTCAATGTCTTTACCCTCTCCCTTGGGCCATTTTGTGCCTGTGCCATAATGGCAAAGAACAGTAAGGGGAGGCACAACAATTTTTTATTCCAGTTCATTGTAATCAAGGTTTAGTTCATCAATATCTTCGATGTTCTCGTCGAGATATTCCAGGATGTTTTCTTCCTCTAAAGGTACCTCTGTAATATCGCTGAGCGCGATATCTTCAATGGGCAATAGTTCAGCTATTTCGTTAGTAGTGAGGTTGAAATCGGTGTTTTCAAAATAATCGGTGATATCGCTGCTGGCCAAATCGTTGAACTCGATTTCTGTGCTACGGTCTATGTTTACGGCCAATGCCAGTGCAATGATGGCGGCGACGGCCGCAGCGGCATAGAAAAACCTTTTATGGCGATTGAGCTGTACCACCTTCGCCCCATTATTTTTTAAGCGCGAAGCGATTTTCGGAGGCAACCCCTCGAAATATCCTTCGGGAACGGCAAACCCATCGCTCTCGGGAATGATGCGGTGATCAGAATCTTTGGCAATTCTATCCATGAGACGCTCATTGAAGCGCTCAAAGTAGCCCTCTGGGGTTTTGAACTTATTTTTTTGGTTCTCTTTCATTGCAAAACTTTGACTCTAATAACCTGAAATGGTTTAATCTTCCCTAAGATACGTCTCAATCTTCTTAACCGCCAAATGGTACGAAGCCTTGAGTCCGCCTATCGAGGTTTCCAATATTTCCGATATTTCCTCATATTTCATCTCTTGAAAGTATTTCATGTTGAACACCAGTTTTTGCTTTGCGGGCAGGGTTGCCAGTGCCTTTTGTAACTTCAACTGTATTTCATCACCTTCAAAGTACACATCTGATCGTAGGTTCTCAACCAACACGTCTTGTAAGACCTCATTGCTGATGCCCGACTTTTTTGATTTCTGCTTCAAAAAGGTGAGCGATTCGTTGGTGGCGATGCGGTACATCCATGAATACAGTTTGCTCTCTCCCTTGAATCCCTCGATATTCTTGAATACCTTGATGAAGGTGTTCTGCAGCACATCATCAGTGTCATCATGGTTCAGCACAATTCTTCTGATATGCCAATACAAACGTTCTTTGTAGGTATTGACCAGTACCTCAAAGGCTTTTGAACGGCTCTCTTCTTCTTTGAGCTGCTTTATCAACGTTTCTTCGGCAATCAAAGGGGCTGTGTTTAAAGCTTTGACTAAAATACAGGGAAAAGGTTTAAATAGGAAACTTGGCGATTTCGATTTTCTAAACCTATATACGCAACGTTATCCCTTTTTTTCATCCATGTGAAAAAGAATATCATGAAATCTTGGACGCTGCAATTTATTTTGGGTTCAGTCTTTTTCTTGGGCTGTGATACTAAAGATGATGAGGTAACCTCTTTTGAAAATGAGGCACTTGAATCTGCAATGGCAAAGGCGATGGTTTCGAAAAACAACCAATTTGCATTGGATTTTTTTCAGGAAATCAGTGAGAACGAGACTAAAGAAAACTATATGGTATCACCATTGAGCCTTTCAATGGCTTTGGGCATGGTACACAACGGTGCCGATGGTGACACAAAACTCGCCTTTGATGATCTGTTGGGCAACGATGCTTCTCTTGACGAACGTAACCAGTTCAACAAAGATCTGCGAAAATCGCTGACCACAAGAACAGACGGCACGGACCTTAGTCTGGCCAATGCCATCTGGATTCAAGAAAACTTTCCTGTAGTGGAAGATTTTATAAGCACCAACCAAAACTTTTATGATGCCGAAGTCGGCAATCTTGATTTCAGGGAGCCCGAGGCGGTGACCATTGTCAATGATTGGGTCGAGCGCAAGACAAATGGCAAAATAGAAGAAATCGTCGAAGAGTTTGATCCCCAGACCCGTCTTTTTTTGGTAAATGCCCTCTATTTCAAATCAGAATGGAAATATCGTTTCAAGACCGAAGATACCCGAAATGCCCCGTTTTACAGTACACCTGAAAATTCGGTTGACGTGCAGATGATGAACATGAATGCCGAGGTGCCCCATTTTTCAAATGAAATGTTTTCTTCTATCATTCTGCCCTATAAAAAAGAGCGTTTTGAAATGTTGCTGTTTTTGCCCCATAGCGAATTGACCACAAATAGCATTGTCGAAAGTATGACCAGCGAAAATCTCAACGCTTGGCTAGAAGGGTATCAACTGAGTGACCTTGACGTTGGGTTGCCCAAATTTAAGATGGAATATGAGAACACACTCAACGACGAATTGACCAATATGGGATTGGGTATTGCCTTTTCATCAGGTGCTGATTTTGGAAAGATCAACAAAGAGGCACCATTGCAGATATCTGAAGTGATCCAAAAAACCTTTATCGAGGTCAATGAAGAGGGCACCGAGGCCGCCGCGGTTACGGGAGTGGGTATTGAATTGACATCGGCAGGGCCATCGTTTGTGGCAAATCGCCCCTTTTTGTACATGATTCGAGACAGCTATACGGGCAGCATTTGTTTTATGGGCAGGGTAGGTTTACCATAAGATTTCTCCGGCAACAAAAAGAGGTATAAGAAAACAATTTACCTGTTTACGAAGTACGAAGCTGGAAGTACGAAGTTGGAAGTACGAAGTGGGAAGTGCGAGGTTGGAAGTGCGAGGTTGGAAGTGCGAGGTTGGAGGTGCGAAGTGTTCAAGACAAGTACCCCACCCATTTCCCAACGAACAAGACATAATTCTAAATTCTTAATTCTGAATTCGCACTTACCCAAGTGTCTGCATTTCGACCAATTTTTTGTACCCCTTTTTTGATTTCATCAATTCATCGTGTGTGCCCTGCTCAACGATTTTCCCTTTTTGGAGTACGACAATGGAATCTGCATTCTGTACGGTGCTCAGACGGTGTGCGATGACGATTGACGTACGGTTTCGCATCATTTTTTCGAGGGCATCCTGCACCAGGCGCTCACTTTCGGTATCTAGGGCCGAGGTGGCCTCGTCCAATATCATGATGGGCGGATTTGTCAGTACGGCCCGTGCGATCGACAGGCGCTGTTTTTGTCCGCCACTGAGTTTATTGCCCCCGTCGCCGATATTGGTGTCATAGCCATTGGGAAGCTCCATGATAAAATCATGGGCATTGGCCACTTTGGCCGCCTCGATGATTTCTTCCCGCGTGGCATTTTCTTTGCCCAATGCAATATTCTTGGCCGCGGTATCATTGAAGAGAATGGAATCTTGCATGACCAGGCCCATCAAGTTGCGGAGTGATTTTTTTGAAACATCCTTGATGTTGGTGCCATCGAGCAATATCGCTCCCTCGTTCACATCATAAAAACGGGTGACCAAGTTGGCTATGGTACTTTTACCGCTTCCCGACTGGCCCACCAATGCGACCGTGTGCCCTTTCAAGACCTTTAGGTCAAAGTCTTTGAGAATATATTCATCCTCATATTTAAAACCGACATTTTTTAGTTCGATCTGCTTCTCGAATCGCTGTATGTCTTGGGCATTCTTTTTGTCTTTAATAGGATTTTCGCTTTCCAGTACCTCCAAGACCCTTTCTGCCGCAGCATTGCCCTTACGTACGCGATAAGACGCCTTGCTAATGGCCTTGGCGGGGGTAAGAATGTTATAGGCAAGCCCCATATAGGCTATAAAGGAGGAGGCATCCAAAGTGCCCTCGACCAATACCATTTTGCCTCCGAACCATAACAATACCCCAATGACCAAAATGCCAAGAAATTCACCTGTGGGCGAGGCCAGGTTCTGACGGTTCAACAAGCTGTTCGAAAACCGGTAAAACCGATCGGTCGAGTTTTTAAAGATCCTTATGAAGCGCGACTCGGCATTGAACGCCTTTATGACACGGAGTCCGCTTAAAGTTTCCTCTACGATCGACAGAAATTCACCCTGTTCTTTTTGCACACGATCTGATTTTTTCTTGAGTGATTTGCCGATGCGCGAAATGATCATGCCGGCAACGGGAATGAAAACAAAGACAAATAAGGTCAATTTGGCACTGATGCCAAACATGACGAGTATGGTGAAAAGAATGGTGAGGGGCTCCCTGACGATAAGCTCGAGTATCGATAGAAAAGAATGCTGTATCTCGAGTACATCTGAAGTGATTCGGGCAATCACATCGCCCTTGCGTTTTTCGCTGAAGTATGACACCGGTAAATCAACGACCTTTTCGTACATCTTGTTGCGTATGTCTTTCAACACCCCATTTCGCAAAAAGGTGATAAAGTACATGGCGAGGTAGTTAAAGATGTTCTTGAGCAGAAAGAGCACCAGTACCAGGCCGATGACCAATACCAGTCCCTTCATGTCATCATCGCCCGAATAGGCCGTTACCTGATAGTTGATGTACTCTTGAAGATAGTTCTTTACATCGCCCAATCCCTGATACGGGGGTTTTGCATAGACTTTGTCACCTGGTTTGAACAGCACATCGAGCATGGGTATCAAAGCCGCGAACGATAGGGCGCTGAACAGTGCATAGAGGATATTGAAAAAGATGTTCAGAAAACCATATTTACGGTAAGGGCCCGCAAACCGTAGGATTTTTTTGAAATATTCCATCAGCCCATGTTCAGTTCAGCGACGATACCCTCGATTTTGGCATCCAATTGCGAGTTTACCAATTCAAAGTCTCCCGCCTTTTCAAGGGTAGCATTGGTGGTGATATAAAATTTCACTTTTGGCTCCGTGCCACTGGGTCGAGCTGCAATTCGCGTGCCGTCTTCAGTTTCATAGACCAATACGTTTGATTTGGGCAAATGTATGGTCTTTTCTTCGCCTGTCAGCACGTTTTTGGCCACAGAGGTGTTGTAATCTTCGATCCAGACCACTGGCGACCCTTGTACCGATTGCACGGGATTCTCCTTGAAGTCTTTCAACATCTGCTCGATTTCCTCGGCGCCACTGATTCCTTTTTTGGTCAGCGATATCAGTTTTTCCTTAAAAAACCCAAACTGTACATAGGCGTTGATCAATTCTTGGTAAAAAGAACTGCCATCTGCCTTTGCCTGACTGGCAATCTCACAGGCCAGCAGCGTAGCGGTCACGGCGTCTTTGTCCCTCACAAAATCACCTACCATGTACCCAAAGCTTTCTTCACCGCCGCCAATGAATTTAGAACCGGGAAAATCCTTTATCATTTTACCGATCCATTTAAAACCTGTCAAAGCGGTCTTGAACTCAACCCCGTACGCTTTGGCCATTTCTTCGACCATTGGTGTCGATACGATGGTCGTTGCTATGAACTCATTGCCCTTGAAGCCTTTCTTTTGGTATTGATCCAATAAAAACTTGGTCATCATCACCATGGTCTGGTTACCGTTGAGCAATTCGATTTCACCTTGTGTATTTCTTACGGCAATGCCCAAGCGGTCGCTGTCAGGG
>JANQOD010000387.1 GCA_028289745.1 Allomuricauda sp.
AAAGTTCATCATAATCAGAGGCAAAGTTTGAGACATCCAATCGTTTGCCATTTGAAAGCTGTACCCCTGGCCTTTCTTTTCCTATTGCTCCGAACCGTATCAGTTTCATTCGATTGCCCTATTTTATTCTGATGACAAATGCTGGGGTGCCCTGCAGTTTCCTTTTGGCCGAATCAGGTATTTCAAATGTCGACCGTTCGCCATTTTTGCTCCATTTGATATTTCCGTTAGCACCTAAAATCGATGCCTTGTTTTCCTTTTTGATGTGCAGCCCTTCGAATGCTACGATAGACGGGAATGATGTTTCTTCTTCATCCATCAAATAAATCAAATAAATACTTCCATCAGGGGTTGAGGTGACACAGATATTCCCATATTTGTATGGGGCCATCGCTTCGGTGCCGTAAATGGCCTCATTGTTGACATCCATCCAGTTACCGATGCCCTCAAGTAGTCGATAGGCTTCCTCGTCCCATTCCCCTTCAGGGCTTGGGGCGATGTTCAACAACAAATTTCCTCCTTTGGCAACAATGTCGACCAAGGTATGAACGGCTTTTTTGGTGCTCATATAGTTGGCATTGAACGTGTATGACCATCCGCCTCCCGCAATGATACAAGACTCCCATGGGTAGGGCAACGGTTTTTCGGGCACGCGATTTTCAGGAGTGAGATAGTTTTGGTTTTTGCCGTGCACGGCCCTATCGACCACAATGAGCCCTGGTTGTTTTTCCCTTGCTTTGACTACCAATTCATCCATACGGATGTCTTGGTTCACTATTCTATGTTTGAGATAGCCGTTATCATTTTGCTTCAGTTGGGCATCGTACCAGCCGGTGATCTGCGATTTTGGGGTTTTGGAGACCCAACCCCCATCTAACCAAAGAATATCGACTTTGCCATAATCGGTGAGCAATTCGAGAATCTGGTTATGGGTGAACTCAACAAATTTGTTCCACTTTTCCAGATTTGCCTCCGGTTCGTAGTTCACGTTTCTATCCCTTGGCGGATAGTAGGGATCCCAATAATAGGGGCTGTGCCAATCGGGTTTTGAAAAATAGGCGCCGGCCCACAGGCCTTCGCCCCTAAAGGCATCAAAAATCTCTTTGGTGATGTTGGCCCTGGGGTTTTTGCTGAACGGGGTCTTGGCACCGGTAATCTTGTAATCGGTGTATTTTGAATCGAACATGCTGAAGCCGTCGTGGTGCTTGGTGGTGAAGACCACATATTTCATGCCCGCCTTTTTGGCGGCTTTCGCCCAGTCTTCAGGATTGAACTTTACCGGGTCAAAAGTGGTCTGTAAGTTTTCATACTCTTTCACATATTCGAAATAGTCATTGGGATTGGAACCCTTTTTGCGCTCACACCAACCGTACTCTTCAGGGCAGAGAGACCATGATTCTACAATGCCCCATTGACTGTACGGGCCCCAGTGCATCAACAACCCGAATTTGAGATCCTGCCATTGGTCCAGTTTTTTCAGCACCAATTGATCGGTTTCCGGCACATAGCGTTCGTCTTCATAGATCGCTTGGGCAATGGCCATATCGATTACAAACAAAAACAATAGAAAAGACAGGTAGGGCAGTTTGGTTTTTAAACTGTTTTTTTTCATTTAATTTGGTTTAACCGTTCAATTTTATAAATCCGCCATCGATGGGAAAATCAGTACCTGTGATGAAAGCCGCTTCATCAGAACATAGATATAGGGCCAGATGGGCCACTTCGTCGGGGGTGGCCATGCGCCCGATCGGTTGTGTCTTTGACAGT
>JANQOD010000399.1 GCA_028289745.1 Allomuricauda sp.
CTTTCATTGCACTCTTTGAGAAAATGGCTTTTTGGAGCGCCTTCATCATTGCATCCGTCCACATGAATCCGATAGATGCGATTATCACTGTTGAGGTTATCGCCTTCCAATAAAAAAAAGCCCAAAGAATCGACCTGGGTTTTTTGAATGATTTGGTCAAAGTAGACGCGTGATGATTTTCGGTAATCCTCTATTAAAGAAAGGGACACTTCTTGGTGCTTGTACCGCTCTGGCACCTGTCCTTTGAACACATATTGCCCATGCAGTATCATCAAAGGACAGAACAATAGTATGTGCCAAATTCTTTTCATTAAATTAAAAGTACGGGTTTTGTGTAACAAATCAAGAAAAACGACTACTTATAGAGTGCATCGATCAATCAATGAATATGAGTTTCTGGCGTGTCTTATTGGCCATTATCTTTCCGCCCCTGTCGGTCATTGGCAAGGGCTGTGGATCTTTCTTCATTGTCTTGCTTCTAACACTTTGCGGGTGGGTGCCCGGGGTTATCGGGGCGTTGGTCATTTTGAACAATACCAACGGATAGTACTATCTTTGCAGCATGAACAAGAAGGTGCAGTTGCAAGATTTAGGTCGCAAAGACTATAAGGAAACCTGGGATTATCAGGAAGTACTTTTTAAAGAGGTCATTGACCTAAAGATCAAGAACAGGAGAGAGGGCACCGAATTGCCCACCCCCAACCATTTTCTATTTGTCGAACACCCCCATGTATTTACCTTGGGCAAAAGCGGTGATCAAGATAATCTGTTGGTCGATGAAAAAGTATTGACAGAAAAAGGGGCCAAATTCTACAAAATAAACCGTGGCGGTGATATTACCTATCATGGTCCCGGCCAGATTGTGGGCTATCCCATTTTAGATTTAGATAATTTTTTCACCGATATTCACAAATACCTTCGTTTTTTGGAAGAGATGGTCATATTGACCTTGGCCGAATACGGGCTTAAGGGGCAGCGTTCAGAAGGGGAGACCGGTGTCTGGTTAGATGTGGGCACGCCTTTTGCCCGAAAGATCTGTGCGATGGGGGTACGTGCCAGCCGCTGGGTGACCATGCACGGTTTTGCCTTCAACATCAATGCCGATCTGGGCTATTTTGATCTAATGATTCCCTGCGGAATAAAAGACAAGGCGGTGACCTCTCTAAACGTTGAGCTTGGCAAAAAGGAAGTTGAAATGAATGAGGTGAAACAAAAGCTGCTCAAACATTTTGAAACGCTTTTTGAGGCTGAGCCAATAAAAGAGAAAACCCCGGTTTAAAGTACGGTTTATCTGGTGTAATCAACAAGCCAACTAAAACTGGTCTCATTACCATCAGCGTCAAATTCTTGGCTTTGCACGACCCCAAAACCTTCTGCAAGCCATTCCTTTATTTTAGAGGTCATTACGGTACTGCCGTTCATGCTCATAACAACATCATACTCCAAAACATAGCATTCAAAAACAGCTGATCTTGCAGGGGTAATGATATCATCTTCCATTGTAATCGTTCTATTGATCCTTTTTCTGGTCATGGTCATCGCTATTCCCCCGGTAGTGGCATTTATGGTCATTTCGGCATCATCCAGGTCTTTTGGAAAAGTGTCACCAAGATTGTTCGGCAAAAAAATGTCATCGCCCGTAATTTCTGCGTCAGAAAATCGACTCAACATTCCGCCCGCCATGGCACTCGGGTCAATGGAAACGCCATCATCGGTACAAGTAACTTTGTATTGGGCCTTTTGTGTAGGCATAGGGGCCATAGTAACAGTAACGGTGTAAAGGGCCGCATTGTCTAAAACCTCATCGACACTATAGGTCACTTCTCCCGCTTTATTTGCATTGTTCTCAGCGTCTGTCTTTGTGTTGTAAACAGCTGAGGTAAAAGAGGCGTTTTCAGTAATAGGATAGAATTTACTGCATTTGTCTTGCGAAAAAATGCTGATAATGCATAAGTTGCCGATAAAAATTGTCAAGATTAACCTTTTCATTTTCAATGGATTATTCCCTTATAAATTCCACTCTTCTGTTCTGGGCCTTACCTTCGGGGCTGTTGTTGTCGGAAATCGGCTCGCTTTCGCCCTTGCCATCGACCGATAATCGGCCGGCATCAATATTGTAAACGCTTACTAGGGCGTTCTTTACGGCCGCAGCCCTGTCTTTTGAGAGTTTCATGTTGGCCGCGTCACCCCCATCGGCATCGGTATGCCCCACAATTTTGAGATTGATCGACGATTCTTGCAACAATACCTGTGAAATTTGGCGAATAACCCCCATGGATTGTGGCTGTAGGTTGGCCGAGCCCGAATCAAACAAAATGGCATTGGTCGATATCTTGCCCTCAGAAATTAGTTTTCGACGAAGGTCAACTCCGCCTTCAGCTACTTTGAGATTGGTAATGAAAACCCGTTCTTTTCCGTCTTTGAAATTGTTGACAAGGAATTTCACGGTATGTAAAACTGCACCAGAAGGCACCAATCGGGGCACATCGATATATTTTACCTCGTTTACCCATAACCTATAGCGTTGTTTGTTGACGGCTATGGAAATGTGCGGGTTTTCTAAGATCTCATCCCTTAAATCGGCTTTGACCGTACTGCGTATTTCCCGTTTTCCATTGATTCTGTTTTCGACCGTGACCCCGATTTCTGAATATTGACAAAAAGGAATCTCGGCAAAAGCAAAATTATTGCCAGGGTTAAATTTGTCGTTATCGCTTAAAGTGACCCTAAGTTTGGCCGTTGAAGAAGTTCGCCTATCCAAACCAACAGCACCGATATCAAATTCAATGGTATATTCTTCTGGGAGTTGAGGTACATCGGGTATATAGTAGAGATTGAATCCTGATTTCAGTTCCAACCACTTTTGTGGTGAATCGCCAATAGTGACGAGTTCGCCGCCGGCATTGGTATTCCATTTCGAAGGAAAATCGCCGATGAAATCATTTGCGAAATTATCAAAGAACAATTGTTTATCACCTGGCACAAAGTCAAATTTACTATAGACTTGAATGGTCTTCGGACCACCTGCATCAGGGTTGCCCGAACCGCCCTGTATATCTGGAACGTTGCCCGTATTGCCCTGCTGGCCCCCGGTTTGGTCAGGTGGGGTAGGGGGTGCCTGCTTCCCTTTCTTGCCTGGTTCAAGAATACTGTCCAAGACCTCATCGGTCTTTTCTGATGTTTCTTTGTCTACTCTTCGCTCAATGGTGCGTTCTGCGGCCCTTTCAGCGCGTTTGCCCAATTTTTTCAATATTTGGGAATTTCCATCCGTTGTAAAAACAAACAGGGTGAGCAAGCCTAGAAAAAGGCTGCCTTTTGTTGTCATTTTCATTTTCTTTAGTGTTTGATTATGCGCTACTTAAGTTACGAAAAACTCTACTTGGCAAAGTAAAAAAATGAAAGGATTTTTAGGGGGAAGCATGTGTGATTGGATAAAAAAGATGTATAGAAGGCACTTAATTCATCTTATACATAATAATGGAGTTGTCTTGGTCTTTGGCCACCAGTTCTAATTTACGGTCATTATCAATATCGGCCATATCGATGGTTGAACTGCCAAACACGGGAAAATTGGCAATAGATTTTGCTTGACTATCAAAGAGATGGATCTTTTGGCTCTGTATATCGGTCACGGCCACATAGATTTTATCGTTGATATAAAAGATCTTTGGGATGGTGTACACCCCTAGATCAAGATCTATCTTTCTGCCTTTGATGCTGAGTACGTTGTCGTTCATCAATGCTAGGGTCTTGCTTGTGGCATACATACCGTGGTCGTTGTTGAGGTTGAAATTTGTGGTGGTCAATTTACCTTGCGTGTTGATTTGGTGTAAAACCCCTTTTTTATCAGTGATCGAAAATTTGTTTTTGTAGAGAAATACCTCATTGTTCGAGAAATCGATTTTTTGTGGCACTTTGATGCGCTCTTGCCCTGCACGGTGCCTTATTTTCAATTCACCGTTTTGTAATTGAAATAGGAGATAGTCCTTTTTGTTGATTCTGAAGTGTTTGGGAGGCATTATGACCGGGCTCTCGGTTGCTGTGTACTTGAAACCATCAACAATATTGCCTTTGCGGTTGTACATGAATATTTTTGAACCTTGTGTCACCACGAACCGATAGTCTTTTCGACCGTCATAATCGAATACGGAAAGACCGTTTAAATTACCACCTTCATAGTTTTTGCTGAACGGCTCGACAATTTCACCGTTTCTGTCCATTATAAGAAATTGACCATGGGTTGTGAAGGCCAATTGGAGCTTTCCGTTTTTGTAAATATCGACCTGATGGATTTTTCCTTGTATTTTTCCGTCCAATTGTTTTTTCCATAACACTTTTCCATCGGTAGATATCAAATAGAGATGGTTGTCTTGGTCTTGCACCACGATTTCTTGCTTGTTGGTGCGGTGGTTTTTGACAAACTGTGGGTCTGTGGCCAAATCAGTATCCAATTGTAAAGTAAACAGTGGCGAGACACTCTTTGCCGCGTTCGTTTTTTCAATTGCCGACACGAAGATGTTGGTATGGTAAAAACCGTTGTCGGCCACTATTTGGGCGGCAAAGGAATTATCATCCATTTTGGCATTTTCAAAATCTTTGCCAATACTTGAT
>JANQOD010000226.1 GCA_028289745.1 Allomuricauda sp.
ATCATCAAACTCGTTTTCTTGGTGCTCAAAGGAAAGGACCGGGTGTTCAGTGTTTTCCTTAAAATACTTCGGTATATCTGAATCGACCGCAATTTCAGCATCTTTGTGGGCATCTTCCATTTTCAGTGGCAACACTTGGTTGGCTTTCACACCTTTCAGAATGCTTTTGGCCAAATTGGGCCAAACCACCACAATACTATCGATTTCAGATGCGTTTCCCAATCCGAAATGGGCCATTGGCTCACTTGTGGAGTAAATGCCCCTGACATTGGTCATTTCACTTACTTGTTTGCCGTCATCATTGTAAAGCATGATTCGTGAGCCGAACACGGGCTTATCATCAATGGTTGAGAGCGCTATTCTCAAATAATTGGCATTCGGCCTTGATTCGGCATTGTTGCGATATACAAAGGCCTCTTTATTGATATTGTTCACTATCAAATCTAAATCGCCATCATTATCGAGATCGGCATAAGCGGCCCCATTTGAGAAAGACTCATGGTCTAAACCCCAATCTTCAACCATTTTCTGGAATTCTAAATCGCCAAGGTTCTTGAATGCATAATTTTTCAGGGGCTGTGTGGGAATGAGGGAAACAGCACGGTCAAGGTCAATGATATCAAAAATACTCTCAAACTGACCCCCGTTAGGGTTGTTTTTCACCCAATCAAAACGCGATTTATTTATATATTCAGCCACTTTTTTATCTGCATCGGTGTTTCTGATATCACGAAGTAGGCCATTGGTAATAAAGGCATCTTTTTGACCATCGTTGTCAAAATCGGCAAATAGGTTCGCCCAGCTCCAATCAGTGGCCGCCATGCCCGTCAGTTGTGCCACATCACTGAAGGAAGTATTGCCATTATTCAGGTGCAGCGTGTTGTACATATACTGATAATGACCTCCGTCATCGACCACTTTCCAAAAAACAGCGGGGTTCATACCGCTCATGTTCGATTTCAGCCGAAAATTATCTTCAGCCACCATATCGAGCACAAAAACATCTAAAAGCCCGTCATTGTTGATATCTGCGACATCAACACCCATACTGTAATACGATATATGGTTCAATGCCTCTTTCATCACCTCTTTAAATGTTCCATCTTGGTTATTGATGAAAAGAAAATCAGGGGCTTGAAAATCATTGGCTATATAAAGGTCGGTCCACCCGTCATTGTTCAGGTCGCTTGCCGATACGGCATTTGGAAAACCGGTCAATTTGACACCGGCTGCTTCGGTAACCTCAATAAAATTTCTCTTGCCTGAATTTTTGAATAATTTGATGTGATATTCAGGTTTTAACAGATTGCTTCCCGAGAGTTCTGAGAGACTGCCCGGATTGGGGGGTTGGGTCAAAAGAAGTAGATCAAGATATCCATCCTTGTCATAATCAAGAAACGTAGAATGCCTGGTTCTTTCGCTATCCGCAATACCATATTCGTCTGCCAATTCTTTAAAGGTGCCATCGCCATTGTTGATGTACAAAAGGTTGGTACGCCATTCGGGCTTTTTGTCGTGCAGTTCTCTACTGACATAAATGTCTTCATGACCATCGTTGTTAACATCGGCAACGGTTACGCCTGTTGACCAACCGCCATCGTCAATAATGCCTGAAGCCTTGGTAGCGTCCTCAAATTTCAGATTTCCTTTATTGAGGTAGAGTTTATCGGGCACTAAGTTTCCGGCGAAGAACAAATCTTGCAATCCGTCATTGTTGAAGTCACCCACGCCCACACCGGCACCTCCATAGAAATTGGCATACAACAGAATATTCTGCTCTTTGGTGTCTTCTATGGTGTTTTCGAACTTTATGCCCGTTTGGGAGGGTTTAAGCAGGGTGAACAGCTTGTTTCTGGGATTCTTTACATTTTGAGAATGGCCTCCCATGAAAACAAAAAGCAAGAAAAAGGTACAAAGGCTTGAACATTTCATGATTTACCAAGTTACTAAAACAAAGAGAAAAAATAAAGGAGAGTTTCCTCTCCTTTATCCAACTTAAAACTAACTCAACTAATTTAATCAAGATTAGCGCTCAACTAACAGATTAATTCACATCCCACCACACGCGTGTGGTCAATTCATCTATACCTTGTCTGGCAATGGCCTCAGCATAGTTGGCAGGATTGTTTGTTTGCTCACTTTCTGAGTAAGACATTCTACGGGGTATTGTGCCATTGGTAACATTACCAGGGAAATTTACCGGTACCAAAACAGGGAAGCCTGTTCTTCTCCAATTCGAAAAGGTCTCATACTCGTTCAAAAAGGTCGCTGCCCAGTATTGGGTATTGATTTGCTCAATGGCATTGCCCGCATCGTAAGGATTGTTTGCCAAATAGGTATCTATGTCGGCAGATGCAATAACGCCTGCATCACCATAAAGCGACAACATTTCCATGGCTGCCCTTACTCCATTGTTATAGTGGGTTTCCGCATCGCCTGCAAGTCCCCATCGCACATTGGCCTCGGCCAACATGAACTCAACCTCGGCATAGGTTTGGAAAAACATCGGTGCATCTTCGCCGGTTATGATACTTCGGTTGGGCTCTGCATAATTATCCATGTTTTCTTCTCCGGTCATATCCATGAGCATTTCGAGATTAAGCCCGTTCGGGAAGCCTATCAGGTCTGCCGGATCGGTGCTGCCATCACTTCTTCTGGCTCCCAATATGGGTAATCTTGGGTCATTGCCGGCCTGCATGAAGTCTACAAAAGTCTTGCTCAACCTCGGGTTTCCATCAACAGTGAAAACCTCACCATTGCCATTTCGGTTGATACCCTCTGGGCCACCGGTATGGGGCACATAGAAGATATCTGCGTTTGATTCCATGACTCCGCCATTTATGGCAGCTGTCACCCATTGCTGTGAAGCGGCCGGGTCAACTTTGATAAGGCGAAAACCTAACCTCAACATCAACGAATAAGCCAATCTTTTCCATTTGGCCTGATCGCCCTGATAGATAATGTCTGCATCACCAAACCCAGAAGTACCAGATCCCAATGCCGCGCCTGCTTCGCTCAACTCGTTGAGCATATCTGCGTAGATTTCGCTTTGTGGGTCATACTTTGGAGTCAAAATACCAGCAATAACCGCTTTACCGGCTTCGCTGTAAGGTACGTCTCCATAAAGGTCGGTCAATCTAGAGAATGCAAAAACACGCAGAATACGGGTAATTGCCTTCATTTCATTAGGAGCTTCTTCTTCATCCAATTGCACCAACATGTCTTCCACCTGTTTGATGACCCCACCATAATATCTGTCCATTAAAGATGAGGCGTATCCCCTGTTCCAGGTGTACTTGTCCCCATCCCAATAGCCTGCCGTAGTGGCAATGTGTTGCATCATGGTAGATTGGTATATCAGGTTTGCTCTCCAGTTATCATAACGTTCACTTGATGCCAGTAGCTGGGCAGCGGTCAATTTGGTCGAAACATCGACTTGTGTCGGTTTTGTAGGATCTACATTCAAGTCCTCAAAACCTTCATCACAAGCTCCAACAAGGAGCATAAATAACAAAATATAAATCGCTTTTTTCATAATTTTTTTTTTAGAACTTAATATTACAACTAATTCCATAGTTTCTGGCCGAAGGAAGGCCAAAATATTCCAATCCTTGCGAATTGCTGACATTGTAAGCACTTTCAGGGTCAACGTTGTCAATACTTCTCTTGATAAAGAAAAGGTTTTGACCAATCAAGCTTACTGTAACACTGTTCAAGAAGGTCTTATCCAAAAGCTTGCTTGGCAAGGTGTATCCCAAGCTTAATTGTCTAAATGAAATATAGTCAGAGTCTTCTACAAATTCTTCCGCAATGTCATTGACCCTGCCCCAATACGTCTGCAAGTTTTCAGGTGTAACCGTTGTGGTGAACGAGGTTCCAGAACCTGCGTCGGGATCAAAGGTAGCTCCATCCACTCCACTTACCGTAAGTCCGCCTTCACGACCTGCCAATGTGTTTTTATGTAGACCTGTTCCGTAAGCGACACTATTGGTACCTGAGAACAGCTGACCTCCAAATTTGGCATCGATCAAAAAGTACAGGTTGAAGTTTTTGTATTGGAAAGTGTTTGTAAAACCAACCTGCCATGGTGGTACACCTTCACCCAATATCTTACGTTCTCCCTGTCGGGCAATCGGTACACCATCACCATCTATATCGTACACGATGTTGCCGTTGTTGTCACGTACATAAGAGGTACCAAAAATGACACCGTAGGGTTGGCCCACGATATGTTGGATTCGAACATTTCTTGTTCGTGGTTCATCTAAACCAATATCTGCGTTATCGGCATTGGTGGCGGTAACCTTACCTTCATTGAATGCGGCATTGATACTGGCTGACCATGAAAAATTAGCAGTACGGATTGGGGTACCCGACAAGAGCACTTCAACACCTTGGTTTTCAATCTTACCAAGATTTGCCGTTGCGGCACCAAAACCTGAGCCTACCGAGGTGGTCACATTTACAATGTCATTGGTTGTTTCATTGGAATAATAGGCGAGATCAAGTGACAACCTATTACCAAAGAACCTAGCATCAACACCTATTTCGACCTCACTTTTGTTCCATGGTACCAAGTTGGTGTTGGGTACTGTTCCTCCAGAGATCCTTCCGAGCGGTTGCCCTAAATGGCCTTGTCCGAAAATTTCATAGTTGAGTGCCAACTGATAGGCCTCCTGAGCACCACCAGCGGTTTCACTGTAACCACCACGTAGTTTAAGGAAATCTACGAACGATGGCATTTCGAACATATCAGATAGAATCACACTTCCTGTAATCGAAGAGTAGAAATCATCATTCGGAGTCTGTTTGCCGGGGAAGGATAATGTTGAAAACCAGTCATTCCTACCCGTAAAGGTCAAATAGGCGAAATCATTGTACGAAAGTTCAATGGAACCATAAAGTGAACCAATTTCCCTTTTGTTGTAATTTCTACTTCTATTTTGCTGGGCCAAATTGGCAATGTCTTCCAAGTCAGGTACGATGAAATCGCGGCCTCCAAGATTCAACTCTTCAAATTCTATACTGTTCTTGTTCGCACCGACAAAAGCAGATATTGCAATTTTTTCCGTAATGTCCTTATCGGCACCTAGAATCAAATCGGAATCGATCTGTGTATATCTTCTTTCTTGTTCGTTCATTGAACCCAAAGGTATATATGCGGTACCCCATGGCTCAACACTGGTTTGCTTTCTTGTATAGTGGTCGGTACCTATTCTTCCTCTTATATATAGCCAATCTAAGATATCGTACTGTAATGTTGTGGAGGCAATAATCCTATTTCTGGTATCTTCGTTTCTGAAGTTGAAAGCGGCCCAGTATGGGTTCTGTGAGAACACATTGTTGGAATAACCTCTTTCCGTTCCATCTGCATTGGCCCCAGGCTCCATATCCCGAACATCTACATTGGGAGGAAGCAAGCCGACCGTGAAGTTGGCATTACCCGGTGCATCGGAGAGTCTTGGCCTATTATTGGCATTCTCCACAATATACTGGGCATTGACCTGAGCCGTAAGTTTATTTGCCAAAACCGTACCTGCATTCAAAGAAAACGTTTTTCTGTTCAAGCTAGAATTGGGCACAATGTCGTCATTGGTAAGATCCGATACCGAAAATCTAAAATTGGAGTTCTCGGATCCATGCGACAAAGCCACTGTATTGATAAAAGTAGTACCCGTTCGGTAGAAATGGTCGAGGTTGTTACCTACATAAGAATAGGGTCTTTCTACGCCGTCCCACTGTACGACTTGAGAACCGTCTAACCGTGGCCCCCATGCGCTGAGGCCCAAATCAAAAGCCTCGGCTTCGTTCGCAGGCACTCTGGCCAGGGTGCCTTGGCCGTATTCGGTCTGAAAATCCCTAAGCGATGTGTTCACCACATCAAATTGCACAGAGGTGCTGTACTCTATTCCAAAACCTTCTTGTTTGGTTCCACTTTTTGTAGTGATAAGAATTACACCGTTACCACCCCTTGAACCGTACAGAGCGGTTGCGGCACCACCTTTCAGTACCGATACGGATTCAATATTGTCTGGGGTCAAACTTGAAATACCGTCACCGCCATCGTTACCTCCCCAAATACTTGCTGAACCATTGTTGTCATTACCGATAGGAATACCATCCACCACGTAAAGCGGTTGGTTGTTTCCTGTCAACGTACTGTTACCGCGAATGATGACCCTACTGGAACCACCCGCACCAGTCGAGTTCTGTGTAATGTTCACACCGGCAATCTTACCCTGAAGTGAATTGATCGCATTTGGCGTTTTTACCGTGGCAATTTCTTCACCACCTACCTCAGAAATAGAGTAACCCAGGGCCTTGGTTTCTTTTTTGATACCCAAAGCGGTTACCACCACTTCATCAAGCAACTCTGTGTCAGGTTGCAGGGTAACATTGATAGTCTGTTGCGACCCCACTGCCACTTCTGTAGAGGTAAAACCTAGCGAAGAAAACTCTAGAACCGCTGAAGAGCCTGAAACAGTTATTGTGTAATTACCATCGAAGTCGGTAGAGGTACCATTTGTGGTACCCTTTTCGATAACATTGGCCCCCGGTAATGGAGCGCCACTTTCCCCATCTGTGACAGTACCGCTGACTGTCACAGTCTGCGCCAATATACTACCTGTAAACAGCACACTGACCAACAATAAAAAAAATCGAAGTTTTTTGTACATAATCTGTAGTTATTTATAAGTTAGTTTCTCGAGAGTATAAGATAAAAAAAATCCTAAAACTTTCTTAAAGGCCCAAGGTTTATATATAGGTATGTAAAGCAAAAAAAATTCGACCAGCAACAAGGCTGAAAAGCTAAAGAACAGAATACAGAAAATTAATCAAATGGTTTTCTGATCATATTTTGAACCGCCAACTACAACGATTGAGATAAGACTTCGGGCATTTTTAGGGAAATATTTGTCAAAGCAATGCCCATTGAATTCTGCGTGTTTTCTTCGCATAAAAAAACCCTCGAAAATTCAAGGGTTTTCAGTAGCGAGAGGGAGACTTGAACTCCCGACCTCAGGGTTATGAATCCTGCGCTCTAACCACCTGAGCTACCTCGCCATGACGCTAAAGCGGGTGCAAATATAATCGTTAATT
>JANQOD010000006.1 GCA_028289745.1 Allomuricauda sp.
CGCAATCGTTGGGGTTTTGACGGCTTTGTGGTCTCTGACTATACCTCGGTGAACGAAATGATCATGCACGGCCTTGGCGATTTGCAAGCGGTAGCTGCACTGGCCCTAAAAGCGGGATTGGACATGGACATGGTCGGCGAAGGTTTTCTGACCACCCTGAAAAAATCGCTTGAAGAGGGCATTGTCACTGAAGAGGAAATCACGCAGGCCTGTCGTCGTGTACTGGAGGCCAAACATATATCGGGGTTGCTGAAAGACCCCTATCGCTATTCAGATGAAAAGCGTCCGAAAAGAGACATTTTAACCAAAGAGAATCGAGCCTTTGCCAGAAAACTGGCTGCCCGTTCTTTTGTATTGCTCAAAAATCACGATCAAATCCTGCCACTGAAGAAAGAGGCCAAAATAGCCTTGGTGGGGCCACTGACCGATAGCCGCAAAAACATGTTGGGCACTTGGGCACCAACAGGAGACACCAAATTGGCAGTCACCATTTTAGAAGGCTTTAAGAATGTGGCCCCTAGCGCCACCATCACCCATGTCAAAGGCGCCAATATTTCAAATAATCACGAGTTTGCCAAAAAAGTTAATGTATTTGGCCCTAGAATAGTAATCGATGAACGTTCCCCCGAAACCCTATTGCAAGAGGCTATTAATGCCGCAAACGCTTCCGATGTCGTAGTCGCCATTGTGGGCGAGGCCACAGAAATGAGCGGTGAGGCTGCCAGTCGAACCGACATTTCCATTCCTGAAAGCCAGAAAAAATTGATCCGCGCCCTGGTGGCCACAGGCAAGCCCGTTGCCTTGGTATTGATGAGCGGCAGGCCCTTGACCATTTCTGAAGAATTTGAAATGCCCGTGGCCATTTTGCAGGTATGGCACCCAGGAGTTGAAGCAGGAAACGCCGTGGCCGATGTGGTCTTTGGCGATTACAACCCATCAGGAAAATTGACGACTACCTGGCCTAGAAATGTTGGGCAGATCCCTATTTACCACAGTGTGAAAAATACGGGTAGACCGGCGCCAAAAGATAAATTCGATAAGTTCAAATCGCATTATCTCGATGTACCCAACACCCCGCTTATTCCATTTGGTCACGGGCTTAGCTATACTACTTTTGAATACTCTGACCTAAAACTTGACCAAAGCGAAATTTCAGAGAGCGAATCAATTACTGTAAGTGTTACGGTAAAAAACACCGGTAATTTTGATGGTGAAGAAGTTGTTCAACTATATTTGCGAGATGTGGTGCGCAGTATCACTGCTCCCATCAGACAATTGAAGGGCTTTAAAAAAGTATTCTTGAAAAAGGGAGAAAGCAAAACGGTTACCATTACCCTAACGTCAGATGATTTGAAGTTTTATAACAGTACATTGGAGTTTGTATCAGAATCAGGTGAATTTGAAGTATTTGTGGGCACTGATTCAAATGCTCCGTTAAAAAAATCATTTTTCCTACAATAATCCAAGTATGAATTGGAAAACAAAAATCGGGTGCCTACTGCTAGTTATGGTAGGTTGCAATCAAGAAAAAAAAGAGGCGAAAAAAGAAGAAAGTATACCGAATATTGTCTTTATCATGTCAGACGACCATGCGTTTCAGGCCATCAGCGCTTATGGTCATGAATTGGGCGAGCTGGCCCCCACACCGAACATTGATCGCCTGGCAAAGAACGGGGCCATTTTTGAGAACAATTTTTGCACAAACTCCATTTGCGGTCCCAGTCGTGCCGTTATTCTAACAGGAAAGCATAGTCACATAAACGGATTTAGGATGAATGGCGAGAGGTTCAACGGTAATCAGGCCACATTGCCCAAATACCTACAAAAACTTGGATATAAGACAGCCATTATCGGCAAGTGGCACCTACATGGGGCTCCCAAGGGCTTTGACCATTGGGAAATTTTGAACGATCAAGGAAACTACTACAACCCTGAGTTCATAAGTGGCAAAGATACCACGATTGTCGAAGGCTATGCCACAGATCTTATTACTGAAAAAAGTCTAGACTGGCTGAAGCACAGAGATGATGTCGAACAACCTTTCTTTTTGATGGTACACCACAAAGCTCCACATCGCAATTGGATGCCCGCCCTTCGCCATGTGAACAAATACGATTCGGTGACCTTTCCACTGCCCAACACCTATTTCCCAGCTTTTGAGAAGCAAATGGCCTCTGCAGAACAACAACAGACCATCTATGTTGATATGTATGAGGGCCATGACCTGAAAATGACCAAAGAACATGGCAGCACTGCACTGGCCCACAACCCTTGGACCACCGATTTTGAACGCATGACCCCAGAACAGCGCGAAGCATGGGATGAAGCCTATTTACCCAAAAACAATGCCTTTCACAAGGCTGATCTTAAAAACGAAGACTTGGCCCTTTGGAAAGGTCAACGATACCTTCAAGATTATCTGGCCACTGTAGCTGCGATCGATGAGGGCGTGGGCAAAATTTTAGACTATCTCGAAGAAAACGGTTTAGAAGAAAATACCTTGGTTGTCTATACCTCAGACCAAGGCTTCTATTTGGGTGAAAAAGGTTGGTTTGATAAACGGTTCATGTACGAAGAATCTTTGAAAATGCCCCTGTTGATGCAGCTGCCAGGAGTCGTCGAACCAGGCACGATAATCAAGGGTATGACACAGAACCTTGACTTCGCCCCAACTTTTCTCGATTTGGCCGGTGGTGTTGAGTATACTTCCGAAATGCAGGGAGAATCGTTCAGAAAGTTGTTAGATGGGTCTGAAGATGATTTCAA
>JANQOD010000013.1 GCA_028289745.1 Allomuricauda sp.
ACGGGGTGGGGGTGTCTCAGCCTGTGCGGTCTGTGACGGATTCTTCTACAAAGGTCAGGAAGTGGCCATAGTGGGCGGTGGTGATACTGCCGCGGAAGAGGCCTCATATCTGGCCAATATCTGTAAAAAAGTGACCATGCTGATCAGAAAAGACCATATGCGTGCTTCTAAAGCGATGCAGCATAGGGTAAACAGCCTTGACAATATTGAAATTAGGTACAACACTGAAGTTGATGAGGTATTGGGCGACCAAGTCGTTGAAGGCCTCAGGATGGTCAACAACCAAACAGGGGAGAAGGAAGAAATCAAGATTACCGGTCTTTTTATTGCCATTGGGCATACACCCAACACCGGTATTTTCAAGGGCCAATTAAATATGGACGAAACGGGTTACATCATTACCGAAGGCAAGTCGACCAAAACCAATAAACCTGGTGTTTTTGCCAGTGGTGATGCCCAAGACAAAATATATCGTCAAGCCGTGACCGCAGCGGGTACGGGCTGCATGGCCGCTTTAGATGCCGAACGTTATCTGGCCACTGTTGAAACAAAGGAGGCGGTAACCCCGTAAAGATCGTTTCCCAATATAAAAAAGGCCCTGCAATTTGCAAGGCCTTTTTTATTAATCTATCCGTTTATAATTTTCTGAAAACGTTCGGTTTCCTTCTTCATCTAAGCTAATCTGACTATACGTATCCTTTTTTAGGTCCAGTTCGAAAACAAACTCTGTCAAGGTATCGAGGGCCTTCATCATTTCGGCATCTCCGTAGATAATGGTTTCATGAAGTTCGTCTTCAGTGATATAGTAAGAACCGTACCCAAACCTTCCGATAGATTCGTTGGGTACATATCTAGACCACATCACTTTGCCGTTATAATACATTTTTACTTGCCGATAGCCCTCTGATTTCGGCTCGGTGCTTGAAATATTGACCCCATCGTCATAGTGGTGGAAGCTTACAAGTTCCCATGTGCCCTCGATAGAATGGAAAGTTGCACTTTTCTCGTGGTCGGTGAGTTCTGTGGCTGATATGAATACGAGCATCAAAAAAGCCAATCCGAATAATTTTTTCATGGCATAGTGTATTTATATGAAGAAAATTTTTCACATAAAAGATACAATTTTTTTGTTGAATAATTAGAATATTGACCAGCTTTTAAATGATATGATAATACAAGGCCAGAACCATTGAATAAATGGTCTATAAACAAAAAAGCCTTGATTTTGATCAAGGCCTTCAGATTGGTTATGATTGGTTGTTTGGTTTGGTATGCTTTCAGTATTTGTGCACGCTGCCAGAAACCGATTTTTTTGTGGTGACCTGTGCTTCGCCAGTATACGAAATATCGGCCCCGCTATTGGCATCGGCTACCAATGATTCTGAAACATTTACTGAAATGTCGGCCCCGCTGCTGGCATCGGCCACACATTTTTTGGCCATCAACTCCCTAGCTCTGATATCAGCGCCACTGCTGGCATCGGCTTCCAATCTATCGGTAGTGCCCGAAACCTTTATGTCGGCCCCACTACTGGCATCTGCATATACTTCATTGGCCTCGATTTCAGCGTGTAGGTCAGATCCACTACTGGCATCAAGCGAAATTCTATCTGCTGTAAGCCTATTTTGTACTATTAAATCGGCCCCGCTAGATGTTTCTAAAGCCGTAACCGTTGGTAAGGTTACATGAATGTTCTTGGTGGCCCTTCCAATATTTTCTATGGTGTGTATTTTTAGTTTTCCATCCCTGATATCGGTAGCGATCAGATCGATGACATTTTCGTCTGCCTCAACATCGATGCTGAATTCGTCACCTTGGGTCACAAAAACATCGAGGCCTTCAGCAGCGGAAACCTCTGTGAAGTCATCGGTTACTTTTCTTGATTCTTCGACTACAACCCCGTTGCCGGCCTTGCCTTTGCCAAAGTTGATATCAAAGGCGCATGATGATGCGAAAAGGGCCAGTAGAAAGGCGATTGCGATTTTTGCTAGTGTTGTCATGATTGTTGTTTTAAAGATTGATTAAAATTCGTGTTTTTGTTGTCTATATTGTACTAATGATTTCCCAATTGTCGAAAATGGCTACTGAGTTGTAATCAGTTGTTTTCATTGGCCTTGATTTCGACCCCGTCTTCATCGATTTTCATTTTGAAAGAGTCTGCTCCATCCTTTAAATCAATGTTGACACCATCTTCATTGATAATGATTTTGCCTTTGTCGTCTTCACCATCATCATTTAGGTCGATTGGGCAGTTCTGGCATTTAAGCTCACCATCGCTGCCCATTGACCATATGTAATCAACTATACCACTACGGTAAAGGTTGTGGTCGTTTCTAGTGCTTCTTCCTATATGGCCCCTCACAGATCGATCAAACGTGACGACCTTGCCCGTAGGAATATACACGGTAGTCCTGACCTCTTGCTGGCGGGCCTTGTTAGAGGTCGCCGTGGTCAAAAAATCGTTCAAGGCAATTTCATTACCGCTTACTCGATAACCATAATCTACTTTGGCGGCCCTTTCCCTGGCCTGTTTGAAGGTTTTGCCATGACTATCTTTCCTTACATTGACGTAAAGAAGCGAATCTTCAGATTGTTTGATGTCGAAACGTATATCATCTGACATCAAAACCGGGCTATCATTTTGGTCATATGAAAGGATCATTCTTCCAAAATGCATTTTCTCCCTACTGTATTCTTGTTCAGAATCGTTCATTTTGATCTGAATGGTATCATTATCTTCTAAGAGCGCATACTCGATTTTCTCGTTAACGCTTCCCACGGTTGCAAATTCAGCCGCTTGGCGTACGCCCAGGGCAATAAGGGTCCCTATTGAGATAAGCCATAACCCCAACAAAGAGAACTTTGCAATATTTCCTATTGATTTCAAGTTGTTCACCAAAATCTTCAATCCTAAGTAAAGAAGGAAGAAAAAGGGAATGCCAATGGCAAAGAACAACAGTATTGATACCAACCAAACAGGTGCTCCTGAAGTATTGATAATATCATAAAAATCGACTCCAGGTACTTCGACCGCATCAACGATACCCACCGTGAACAGTCCGATAAACAACCCTATCAGGGTAGATGCACCAATGATGATCAATAGAATGCCGATGAATTTGGCAAACACCTTGAACAGAAACATAATAATGTCACCCAAGGTGTCGAAAAAGGTCTTGGAGCCGCTTTTGACCTTGTTGCCCACTTTTTCGTAGTCAACGTTTTTTACTTTGTCTGCAACATCACCAAACCCCTCTTTAACTTTGCGTTCTATATTGCTGATGTTGACTGGCTCCCCCGTCATGTCCAATTTTTGCGAGGTGGTGGCCGCTTCGGGCACTAAGATCCAAAGAACGATATAGGCTATGAGCCCAAAACCACTGCCAAAAATGGCGAGCAGAATGAATATGATACGTATCCATAACGCATCAAAGCCAAGGTAGTGCTCTAAGCCTGCGCTGACACCGCCGATGTACTTGTGGTCGATGTCGCGGTACAATTTCTTGACCCTTCTGGTTTCAGAGGTGGTTTTTTTCTTGGGTTCATCCTCAAAAATGTCTTCATCGACCATATAGTCTTCTGGTTGCCCCATGACCTCAATGACCGCATCAACCTCTTTTTGGGTGATGACCTGGCGCTCATGCTCCATTTTCTCTGAAAAGAGTTCTGCGATACGCGCCTCGATATCGGCAATGATCTCGTCACTGCCCGAGGTGCCCGCAAACGAACGTTTGATGGCCTCGAGATAGCGTCTCAATTTGTTATACGCTTCTTCATCGATGTGAAAGAAGGTATTGGCGAGATTTATATTTACTGTCTTGTTCATTTTCTGATTGTTATTTTTCGTTGGTTACGAGATTTACGGCATTTCGAAGTTCATCCCAAGTACCGTTGAGTTCTTTTAAAAATAGTTGCCCCGTTTCTGTGAGTCCGTAATATTTGCGTGGTGGTCCTGAAGTCGACTCTTCCCAACGATAGTTGAGCAGGCCCGCATTCTTCAATCGGGTCAGCAAGGGGTAAATGGTGCCCTCGACTACGAGCATCTTAGCGTCTTTGAGGGCTCCGAGTATCTCAGAGGCATACTTGTCACTATCTTTGAGAATAGACAAGATACAGTACTCAAGAACCCCTTTGCGCATTTGTGCTTTTGTGTTTTCTATGTTCATAATTACATGGTTCTTATTTAATTAACTGTTCGCTTTTTGTTTCCACCCAGCCCCCTGTGATGGGCAGGGGAGTGGAAACGTGTTTTTGATTGATTGATGATTGTTCGTTTTTTGATTGATCTGATTTCGTTTTTTTATCCCGATAGCTCCCGATGACTCCCGATAACTATCGGGACGGGACGGTAGATGAATAACTCCTTATTAATTTTTATGTAAGCTAATAACCCTACTTATTTTCCAACCTGAATCTTCCTTTTTCCAAATAGTGATAAACCTACTGGGTTTTGATTCGGCATTTGGTTCTTGTTTGTTATAAAACCTGTGCATTCCTATTTCAACTGCACCAAAATCTGGAATTTCATGTACTTCCACACTGTCTTCCACCAATTCGCGAGTGACTTTGCCGCAAATGTTCTTTTCAATGCTCTTGATGATATCTTCTTTTGAAGTGTTCAAACCACCCATATCATGGTAGAACTCAAGATCTTCACTATACATGGTCGACTGTGTGGTCATATCGCACTCATTATAGGCCGTGAAATAGATGTTGTCAAGTTCAAGAATGGTATTGTACAATTCAGAACCTTTGGCCACTTGCCCAATTGCCATAACACCGATCAAAAATGCCAATATCGATATGTTCGTTCTTGGTCTTTTCATCACTTGATGAATTTTATAGTGAATGGATACTTGAACTCTTCTCCCTCATTGGTTCTGATCGTCGCCAAGATGGTATAGACCACATTGATGACCACCAGTGCCGCCTGCATGAACCCAGCAATGCCCACGGGCCAAAAAAATCGGCCAAACCTAAAATCGTCACTGCTGATATGAATATCAAGATTGTTGAAATCATTTAGGTGGTGCAGACCGAAAAACTTCCAATCAAACACATCGGGCAAAAAACCGATGAAAAAGGGCACACTGATCAGCCCCACTATGATGGCATAGAGCAGCATGCTGATTTGAAAGTTCAGGGCTTGTTTGCCATTGTAATCGACGAATTCATGTTCTTTTTTGTTGGCGGTCCATAAAATCAACGGAAATATGAAATTGCCAAAGGGTATGAAGTACTTTGAAAAGGTCGACGCATGTATGAGGGCCGAGAGATTACGTTCGTGTTTGGTCAAGGTTGTTGCCATTTTTGATCGATGATTTTTAAGTTGATAAATGGTTTACCTATTAGCTTACGATGCAAATATATATCCAAAAGATGGTACTATGCAAAACAAAGTACTATAAATTAACATAT